>JACQAL010000039.1 GCA_016195025.1 Bacteroidota bacterium
CAAAAAGATTGAGCTCGCTCAGTTTAGAAGAAACTTCTTTCCAAACATTATCGGGATAGAGATTTATCTGCTTTTCAAATCCGCGGTTGAGAACATACTTATCTGATTCCCCTGCAGGCAACTGACGCTTAAGCGCGGAAGGAAACAACACGCGTCCTTTCGCGTCAACTGTTGCTTCAAATTCTCCTATTAAACTGGTCATAGATTTTTCGGGAGTTCCTGGGTATTTTTTGTTGCGACAAATGTAAATATAAATTTACCACAAAATCCCACTATGTTGATAATATTATTCATTTTTCAATGTTAACGTGTGATCGTAATAGATATTTTGCTATGAAACATATATAAAAAATGATGTGGTAAAAAATGGGTATTATTTGTTAATAACGTGTTTATTGTAGTTAATTGACTGTTAATTGGATTTTTTCGGAAAAAGCAAAACACAAACGCTTACTTTTGTGCAGAAGAAAAATTATGCTGAAGAAGATTGATATAGACGGAATATTCAAAAGCAAAAACCCCGGGCTTTATAAAATTCTTCCATCATTTATTCTTTCGTATGTAAAACGGATTGTTCACCAGAATGAAATCAATGACTTCCTGGAAAGAAATACCAACAAGTATGATTTTGATTTTGTGAAAGCAATTATTGATGAGTATCGTATAGATGAAAAAATAATCGAATTGGAAAATATCCCTGCATCAGGTGGTTCTGTCATCGCTTCCAATCATCCGCTTGGTGCGATGGATTTTATGGTGATGATGAATGCCATCGGGACAAAACGGAAAGATGTAAAGGCGCTGGTAAATGACATCCTGCTGAACCTTCACAATCTCAAAAACCTTTTTGCCGGAGTAAACAAAGTCGGGAAAACATCTGCAGAATCATTGTTAGAAATAGAACATGTTTTTGCTTCTGATAATTTAGCTGTCACTTTCCCGGCAGGGCTTGTTTCACGCAAACAGTTTCCAAATGGTTTGTTCGGAAAATCAGTTATTGAAGATCTCGAATGGAAAAAAGCTTTTATTACACGCGCCAAAAAACACAGGAGAAACATTATACCAGTTTTTATTGACGGAAAGAATTCGAACTTCTTCTACAGCTTGGCATTATGGAGAAAAAGATTCGGAATAAAAGTGAACATTGAAATGCTCTGGCTGGTAGATGAAGTGTATAAGCAGAAAGGCAAAACAATTACTGTTATCTTTGGAAAAGAAATTCCACACGAAGCATTTGATAAACGATTTTCGGATGCGCAATGGGCAGAGAAAGTGAAGCGACACGTTTATGAAATGGGAAAAGAAAAAAAGAGTTTAGAGTTTACGGTTTAGGGACTACGGTTAAATACATTATATGAAACCTATCATTCCGCCAATTGATAAGAACCTCCTTCTTAAAGAACTTACCAAAGAGAGATTCATCCGCAATACGAATTACGGCTCGAATGAAATTTACGTAGTAAGCCAGCATGATTCTCCGAATGTGCTGAAAGAAATCGGGCGCTTGCGTGAAGTTTCTTTCCGCGCTTCGGGTGGAGGAACGGGATTAGATTGCGATCTTGATAGTTTTGATACAAATCCGATTTGCTACAAACAATTGGTTGTTTGGAATCCGGCAGAAAAGGAAATTGTGGGCGGTTACCGTTTCATTTTAATTCGGGATGCAGAGAAAGATGAAAAAGGAAATCCGAAACTTTCCACATCGCATTATTTTAATTTCAGCGAGAAGTTTGTGAAAGATTATGCGCCTTACACGATTGAACTCGGGCGCTCGTTTGTTCAGCCGTTGTACCAGCCCAGCGCAGGAAATAGAAAGGGACTTTTTTCCCTTGATAATTTATGGGACGGACTTGCTTCCGTGTGCGTTGATAATCCTGACCAGAAATATTTGTTCGGGAAGATGACCATGTACAAGGATTACAACCAACACGCGCGCGATATGCTGCTTTACTTTCTGGATTTATATTTTCCTGATAAAGAAAAAATAGTTGTGCCGAAACATCCGCTCGGTTATCTCACAGATATTTCAGAATTCAAATCGCTGTTTAAAAAAGATATGCCGTATAAGGAAGCGCATGCAATTCTCAACCAAAGCATACGAAAACTGGGAGAGAACATTCCTCCCCTGTTCAATTCGTATATGAATATTTCTCCGAGTATGAAAACATTCGGCACTGCGGATAATCACGATTTCGGAAGCGTGGAAGAAACCGGAATCTTAGTTACGATTGCGGATATTTACCCCAGCAAAAAGGAAAGGCATATAGTTTCGTATAAGAAAAAATAAAATTCCTGAAAGGAGAGATTATCAATCCTGCCCTTTTTTCCCGCCCAATTTGCTGAAAAGATTTTCACCGCCATCCAAAAGTTTTTTCAGCCAGTCGAAATAGAGGGCAATGATGAGCGTGAGCGTAAAAAAAATCCAGACAAAACAGTTATTTACCCAATAGGTCTCAAAATATTTTCCGAAGATAGATTTTCGCGGAGCGTAAAAATGCGCGCGCAGAAACTGATTTGCAGGCGGGTCGAGGAAAACCGGGTCGGCACGCTGAATGATTTCACCATTGCTTTCCAAAATTCTGTCAACATCATTCGTATTACGCACCCAATCTTTTAAACTTTCGTTGGAATATTCATTTTGCAACTGCAAAAATTTTTCGCGGTCGGTTTCGGTTTTGCCAAGTTTTGCAATGGCTTCATCTTTTGCTTCGCTGGCAGCGTTATACATTTTTACATAATAACTTTGCACCTGGTCGAGGTAGGCGTTTGCCTGCGCAGCCACATCATCATTAAATTTTCCATATTCAATTTTATCAATCACCTCGCATTTTATTTTGGGAGTTGCATCCATCTCTCTCAAAATTTCATGATGGAGCAACTGCAAATCGGAGGTAACTTCTTCTTTATATTTCGGGTCTTTGTAATTAGCGAGCGATTTATCCGTTTTGCTTTTCAGTTTTGAAATCAAATAATTTTTTTTGAAATCGGCAACTGACATTTTTTTGTCATAGTTATAAAACTGTTTTTCAAACTTGTTGTTTTTGTATTGATTCACCGCCAACGCTTCAAACGCCCAGCGCGATGCCATCATTTCTCCGGCAATAGGAACATTTTTTTGCGTAGTGATTAGCGGATTCAGTTTTTCAAACTTCACTATTACACCGCTGAGCAGCAGTTGGGGAATAAGAAGAATAGGAATGATAATATAAACGGTGATTGCCGAATTAAATGCCGAGGAAATATTCAGGCCGAGCACATTGGCAAAACAAGCAGTGGTGAAAAGTGCGAACCAATAATCGAAATACATTCCTTTGATGTCAAGAATGGTGTTGCCCACGCCAATGAACATTGCCATTTGTATAGCAGAAAGCGTGAACAGTATTATAATTTTGGAAAAGAGATAACTGCCCCGGCTGAGGTTTAGAAATTTTTCGCGCTTGAGAATTTTTCTATCCTTGATTATTTCTTCTGCGCTCACCATCATTCCTATGAACAATGCCACCACTACCGACATAAAGAGATAGGAAATAAGATTTTCGTTTTCGCGGAAAATATAGCCGGTTTTATTTGCCACATCCGTGCTGTAGAATTTCACCATGAAGGCAAGAATGAATCCGAGCAAGGGCGCTTCTAAAAAATTGATGGCGAGATATTGCCGGTTTGCAAGTTTTGAAAGCACATCGCGCGTTACAAAAACTTTAAATTGCATTAACTTGTTTGGAATGCTGAGCGTGCTCGGAACCGATGTGGTTTCTTCTTTTGGTTTTTCCAGCTCTTTTTCTATTTCCTCAACGTAATGCTTGTTCCATTCCGTAGGAGAAATTTTCCGGTTGCGCGTTTGATTTCCGTATTCATCCAGCACTTTTGTTTCAATGATATTAAAAATCTGCTCGGGGTTTACGTTTCCGCATTCGAGGCATTCGCTTTCATCGCTCTTCACATGGTTAATCAGCCGCTTGAAATAAATAATTGCATCAACCGGATTTCCATAGTAAATAGGATAACCGCCCACATCGAGAATAATCATCTTGTCGAACATTTTGTAAATATCGGATGAGGGCTGGTGAATGACCACGAACAAAAGTTTTCCTTTGCGCGCCAGTTCTTTCAGCAGGTCCATGATATTTTCCGAATCGCGCGAAGAAAGTCCGGAAGTTGGTTCATCCACAAAAAGAACAGACGGCTCACGAATTAATTCGAGAGCAATGTTTAATCGTTTGCGCTGTCCGCCTGAAATTGTTTTCTCAAGCGGGCTTCCCACTTTTAAATTCCGCGCTTCGTATAAACCTAAATCCTGCAGCACGGCATTCACGCGGTCGGTAATTTCATAATCCGTGAGATTATCGAAGCAAAGTTTTGCGTTGTAAAATAAATTCTGGAAAACGGTGAGTTCTTCAATGAGCAAATCGTCCTGCGGAATCATGCCGATGATTCCTTCAGCTTTGTCTTTTTCGGTGTGAATGTTTATTCCGTTAATGAGAATATGCCCTTTGCTTGGGCTTTCATTTCCGTTCAGCACGTTCAGCAGTGTGGATTTTCCGGCACCGCTTCCGCCCATGATGCCAATGAGTTTTCCGGATTCTTCGTAAATGTTTACGTTGCGCAAGCCCACTTTCCCGGTGGGAAATTTATATTCTTCAATTTCGGCAACGAAAGAAATTTTTGATTTGGAAGTGTCGGCAAGAAATCTTCCGATAACATCGCTGTAATAAATAGGATGAACGCGCGGTGAGCGGATGGAAGAACCTTCGGTGAGAATATAAATTTTATCCTGCGCGAGCACCTGCCCGTTCAGGTAAAGCGCATCGGTTCCAAAGTAGCGCATGATGTACATGCCCACGCTTGGAATCTGCAGCACACGGATTTGTCCTTCGAGGTGAACGGACTTAATGTGTTTTACATTGAAGTTTGGTTTTGCATCCTTGTTATCCACCACCAGCAGGTAGGAAGAATCGGGAACCGCCTCCAGTTTGCTTCGCACAAAATCCATGATGCGTTTGAACTCATCATCGCTGATGTTGAATGATTCGGCAACGGTTGATACAAACTCGCGTTCCTGGTCAGAAATATCGCTGTTCGAATAAATAAATTCAAGCAGGCGAATAAGTACCACCACTTTTTGCCGCTGTTCCAGTTCCGCGTTTATCTGCGTGCATATTTTCAGAATCTTTACCGAACCGAGTGAAGTGCGTTTTGCTGCGCCTTCTTTCTTCTGCGAAACTTTATGGTATTCTTCGAGGTACTGGTCGTAAATTTTTAGATACTGCTCCACCATTTCCTGGTTCAACTGCTGCTTCAGAAAAGATTGTACAATAATTCTTCCCGTGTTCGCGCCATCTGCTTTCGCAATGATGGCGAACATTTGCATGAGGGCTTTTAGAATCCGTTCACTCATAAGTTAGTTCAGCGTTCCAAGTTTAAAGTTAAAATTCAAAAATAAAATTATTGTTTAAAGCCGATAAGCACTACCGCACATCCTGACTGCGCTCCGCTGAGCGCGGCTTCGAGAATTACATCGAGCGTGGAGTTGACTTTGAAATCCCAGTAAGGCGCATTCTTCACATCTTTGTTTGAGAAGAGAAGATTGCGCTCTTCGTCAAAGACGGAAAAAATAAGATTGCCGTCCTTCAAACCGGTACAGGCGGCAATGCGGTAAGTTCCTCCGCCATAAAAGGTGGTATGAAATTCTGCGTTCTGGTCGGCAAGAAGAAGTGCGCGGTATTGCTGCCCGTCAGAAATAAATGGCGCCATGATGTGCTTTGCACAAACCGAAGCAATGGTATCGCACTGCGCATTCGAGCGAATTAAAAATGAAAAATTAAAAATTAAAAATGCTGCAATCAGGATTTTGTTTTTCATGGAGGATGTTTTTATGCGGTGATTAATCCGCGAATGGCAGAAATTTTATCTCCTATTGCCTGAATGTTTTCAGGAGAAATAGTTATATCAGATTTGCTCGTAATGGTTGTAACTTTATTCACTTCATCGGTAACGGGGCGTTCATATACGTATTTATATCCCACCTTGTCGTATTCTGTTTTCAGGTCGTTGAGTTTCTGAAGAAGTTCGGTGTATTCTTCGTTTCCCTGGTAGGTGGAAAGGAGCGCAATCAAATTGTTGAGTGTATTTTTTTGTTCTGCGATTCTGCGTTTCACATCTTCGTTGCCTTTTGCCTTGAGCACATTGATGGCGAATTGCAGAGTTTCAATCCATCCGCCTGCAATGATGAGCGCGGCTTCTTCGTTGCGTTCGTTGTGACTGAGAAAATCATTGCTTGCTCGGTAAGCAACAGAAACAAGCGTGAGCATGGAGTCCTTCTTGCCCAAATTTTTCTGAAACCGTTCGATGAGCGTTTTATCAAATGCGCTTGAGAGGCCGAGGTCAGTAGCAATTTTATTGGTGGCATTAAAATAGACAAGCGCATCCTGTGTTTGGTCATACAGAGTTGTGTAGCCCAAATCGGCACCGTAAATTCCAAGGTTGAGGCATTTTTGAAACTTGGTGGAATAAGAATTTACTTTATCGGTTGCGTTGAGCATGGCTTTATCATACTGCGCCCCGCTTTTCTGAATGAGGACGGCAGTTTGAATGGGCGAAGGAATGATGAACACTTTTCCGCTCACTCCTACAGCAAGGTTGCTGGAGTCCATCTTGTTCTTGATTTGCTTGTCCACTTTATCAGCATCATCGGTGCCGCAGGACACCTGAACTACGCTCAGTGTGACAAGGGAAGAAATAACTGCAACAGAGGAAATGAGAGAGAAAAGTTTTTTCATCTGAAATCTTTTTTAATTGGCGAATGATTTATTAACAAATTGATTGGTTGCCAAAAGTAATATTTTTTTGCAATTTCAGCGTGGAAGAAAAATAAAAAACAATTGAAAACTTTTGGGAAAAATTTTCTGTGGCGTTTTACATCAATGGAAACGCGTGTTATCCTAACGGAAACGGGGCAGGCACTAAAGGAATTGATGCTTACTTTATCCGAATCCATCCGCTGACGGCAGGTTTCAGCTTTCAGGTTTCGGGTTTCAGGTTGGAGAAATTAAAATTTATACTATGCTCGGAGAAGAAATTTATTCCGAGCAAATCAATAATCTTAAATCATCCATCATTAATTTAAATTTGGAATCAGGAATTTATTTTGCGCAGATAATTTCAAACGAAAAAGTTTTTACGCAGAAGGTTTGCGTGAGCAGGTAAGAATTCCTGGTAACGAAGTAACGAATTGTTTTACGAATGTAACGAATGAATGCATCTATTGATTCGTAAAATTTGTTATGAGATTCGCAACTTCGTTACCAGCGAATTTTGAAATTCAAATCTTGTCAAACCTGCTTTTCTTTTCTACGGCTTCTTTCACTTCCAGAACTTTTCCTTTCAGTTCTTTTCCATTCAACGCTTCGATTGCTTTCAGCGCATCTTCCTTTTTTGCGAATTCGATAAACCCAAATTCTTTTGATGACCAGTCGGCACGGTCGTAAATAATTTTGGTGGAAAGAATTTCTCCGTGCACAGCAAAAATACTTTCGAGCATTACTTCGTTGATGTCGGGGTGAATGTTTTTTACAAATAACTTCATCTGTTTATTTGCTGGTAACGAAGTAACGAATTATTTTACGAATATAACGAATGAACTACTTGTTTTGTTTCGTAAAATTCGTTGTAAGATTCGCAACTTCGTTACCAGAATTACCACTTGTTTATCTTATATCCTTTCACGCTGTAAAATAAAATTATCAGATAACACGGCACCATAATCCAGTACGCCTGCTGATGCCCGATGGAAGAAATACCGGCAAGTTTTCCATAGAGCAAAGGAAGTGTTGCACCGCCTGCAATTGCCATAATTAAAAGCGCTGAGCCGGTCTTTGTAAATTTTCCCAAACCGTGAATGGCAAGCGGCCAGATGGCGGGCCACATCAATGCGTTTGCAAGCCCGAGCAAAGCAATAAATAAAACCGAAGCGTAACCATGAGTGAACACAACCATTACGCTGAATAAAATTCCAACGATGGCAGAAACTGCAAGCGCTTTTGCCTGTGAAATAAATTTTGGAATGGCAATAATGCCGATGATGTAGCCAATCACCATGGCTGTTAAAGTGTATGCAGTAAAGTTTTTTGTTTCGCTCAGCGGAATATTCTGCGATGTGCCGTAAGTGCCGATGGTATCGCCTGCAATTACTTCCACTCCTACGTAAAAGAAAAGAGCAATCACTCCTAAAACTAAATTTGGAAATTGAAAAGCATTTTTCTTTTCACTTGTCCCTTGTCCCTTATCGCTTGTCCCTTCCTCCGTTTCAATTTCCGGAAGCGGAGAAAACCTGACGAACAATCCGAGAATCACCAGCGCAATTGCCATCATTGTATAAGGAAGAATAACTCTTTCTGCAAGTTCATCGAGGCGGATATTTTTTTGCGCTTCGTCCAACTGCTGAAGTTCTTTCATTAATGTATCGGAATCGGATAAAACAATTGCGCCAAGAATGAGCGGGGCAAGCACGCCCGCCACTTTATTGCAAATTCCCATCACGCTGATTCGCACGGCAGCGCTTTCAATCGGTCCAACGATGGTGATGTAAGGATTCGAAGCCGTTTGAAGAATAGAAAGTCCGGTTCCGATAATAAAAAGCCCGATGAGAAAAATTTCATAGGTGCGCGAGTGAGCGGCAGGAATAAAAACCAGCGCTCCAATTGCCATTACAAAAAGTCCGAGCATCATTCCTTTTTTAAATCCTGTTCTTTCCAGAATCCACGAAGAAGGAAGCGCGGTAACGAAATAAGAAATGTAAAAGGCGAATGCAACCAGCAGCGCCTGAAAAGTAGTTAACTCGCAGGCGATTTTCAAATATTGAATGAGCGTTCCGTTGAGCCATGTAACAAATCCGAAAATGAAAAATAAAATTCCGAGAATGATTATCGGAACGAGATTGGATTTTGTTTGTTTCATTTAGGAATGTTTTTCAACAAAAGTGATTCCGTACTTTTCCAACTCAGCCAAAACCGGATTATAAATTTCTTTCACAGTAGGAATCCAAACTCCGGTGAGATTTATTTTTCCTTCGAGAATAAGTTTGGTTGCTATTCCCAGCGGAAGTCCCACTGTTTTTGACATGGCAGTATTTATCTGGTCTTCTCCAATCACGACCATTGATGAAGTTAGTCGCTGAACTTTTCTTTTGGCTGTTTTCTTGAAACTTGGAACTTGGGACTTGGGACTTGTGTATTCAAACACGTGCTGCATCACCACCATGTCCTTATCCCTGGGTTTCAATCTCCATTTTTTCATCAGCAGGTCAAGAAGAATTTCTGCAGGAGAAGAATCTTTCAAACCAATCTTTTGGTTTTTGAAAATGCCAAGCCAATCCAGTTTTTTCATTACGGGAGAATTATCTTTCTCCTTAAGGAACCTCGCCATTTTCTTTTTTACTCCGCCTTTTCCCTCGGGAAGAAATGATTCTATCAGTTCAGCGTAAGAAATTTTTTCAGAGTTGGAAACTTTGCAATTATCATCTGTCAAACCTAATTGAATAAATGCATTCCACGCGCGGCAGAAGCCCGGCATGCGCAAAGTTCCGCGGAGCATATTTTTTACATCGTGCAATCCGTACAAATCAATATATAAAAGAGAATCGCGGTTGGCATACGCTTCAAAAGCCCCCCCACCCCCCCGAAGGGGGGATTCAGAAAACCCACCGCGTGTGTTCCCCCCTTCGGGGGGATAAGGGGGGCTGTCCACAAAAATTGTATGTGCGTTTGTAAATAACCGAGTGTATGGAACATATTTTACTTTTCCATTCTCTAAATATTGTGCAGTTGCTCCTGCTGAATCTCCGCTTTGTCCTGCCATCACCACCGCGCGCGGATTCCACGTAAACTTGTATCCCCACGGATTATCATTTGATTCAGGCGCAACCAATCCTCCGCAATACGAGCGGAAAGTTACCATCGTTCCGCCTTGCGCGTGCACTTCATCAATCACTTTCATAGCGGAAAGATGGTCAATGCCGGGGTCTAATCCCATTTCGTTCAGAAAAATTACTCCGGCTTTTTTCGCTTCGTCATTCAAATCGTGCATTTGTTTTGAAACATAACTTGCGGTGACCATATTTTTTTTCTGTTTCAAACATTCTTTGGCAACCGGCAAATGCATGGTGGCTGGAAGCATGGAAATAACCAAATCAACTTTTGAAATTTCATTCGCGCGCTGCTGTTCATTAGTAATGTCGAGCGCAATGGCGTGAGAGTTCGGATGGTTGTTTGTTTTCTGCTGCGCAAGTTCAACAGATAAATCCGCAACAGTTATTTTCCAGTTTTCTTTGGAAGAATTATCGAGAAGATATTTTATTAAGGTGGAAGCAGAACGTCCGGCACCAATCAGAAGAATATTTTTCATAAAAAAAATTTCAGCGAAGGTAAATTATTTCGTGTGATGCTTGCGCGGAGAGATTTTGTTGCGAAATAAAAACTATGCGCGTACGGAATATTGCTCCAGCGCTTTTGAATACATTTTGCAAATCCTGTTTTTGAGTTTAAGTGGCCAGATAATTTTCAGCGCGTCACCGTAAGAAAGCAGTTCCATGAGAAAATCGTGCGTGATGTAGAGTTTAAGTTTGATGCGCACTTCATTTGAATTGTCTTCCACAATTTGCTGCGATTCGTGCAGCGGAAATGACTTGATGTATTTTCCCTGCGTGGCATCGAAGGAGAGAATTATTTCTTCGGGCTTGGAATCATCGGGAGCAATGATGCCGAAACAATTCTTAAACATTTCACTGGCGTTGAAATCATTTGCAGCAGTGAACATCTTCTTGGTGATTTCAAGTTCGCTGATTCTATCCAGTCCGAAAGTTTTCACTTTATTATCCTTCTGGTCTTTTGCAAGGATGTACCACCTGCTTTTAAATTCCTTCAGCGAGAGTGGCTCCGCTGCGCGGTGGGTTGCTTCCTCTTCCCAGAACTTCTGATAGGAAAATCGAATGACAAATCGGTTTTTAATGGCGTGAAGCAAACCATAAAAATGCTCCATGCCCTGCGGCTTGCGCGTTTCAAAAATAATGTGCTGCGCCAATTTGCCTGCTGTGTTCAGCGTGTTGAACAAATCAAACGCCTCCAGCATTTTGTTGCTCAACGCGGCTTGCTCTTCGTCAGCGGCAATGAAATAATGACTGCGGGCGTGGCTGAACTGAATATCTATATTGAACAGGGCGCGGATTTCATCCACATCGCGCTGAAAGGTGCGCTTGGAAATGCTGAGCGTGTAGCCGTGAAATTCCGATTCGCTTTTCAGGTAGTCGCTCAACTGCTCAAAGGTAACTTCGCCCCTGTTGCGCAGAAACTTTATAATGGTGAGATAACGGAGTATGTATTCGCGTTTGGACATGACTCAATTTTTGTTTACAGAAAATAATAATTCCGTTTCTTTTACTTTTGCTTCAGCCATCCGGCAAACCCGGACTAATTCAGCCACAGCCATTTTATATGCCTCGCCAACTATTCCTGTTGGTTTGCATTTATAATGAACATCCAAATTTATATCATCAATGTTACTGCTTAAAAAAGGATTTGTTTTTACGAGAAGAATAAAAAAGTAAATAAATCCGAGCATGTCTACGGTAGAGTCCGGTTGCAATATTTCAAGCCAGAAATCAAATTGAAGCCAGTCACCTTTTCTCTCGGCTCCTCCAAAAACAAATTCTTTGTATAGGTTCTTATCTGTTTGATACAAGTAAAAATTATCAGGCAGAGCGGAAAAGGAAAGCGACATAAAATCATCTTTACTCAACTCAACATTGTCATCGTAATAAAACCCATCACGGTATCTATATGCCTTCTTGGCAAATAATTTTCCTTTGAAGTAAACATGGTGTGTGGGTTGGTTCTCTCCTGTGTTTTTTATTTCTCTGAATTCAAACATGGGTTATTGTTGTTTCGTAAATATTTATTTCCCCTGCGAAGTTCATTTTGTTTCATCCCGATATTTATCGGGACGCGTTTGGGCATTGGTTAATTTTTACGAAGCCATGCAGTATACTCTCCCATTTGTTGTTCAATAAATTCTGCCCAACTTTCCCACGAAAAATATTTACTCGGATGTTTAATAAAAACCAATTTCGTAGTATGTCCTTCTTTGCTTGTTACCTTTGCTATTCTTGGGTAAACATTATCAACCTTATCTAAGCATTGAATATTATCCGCATTAAAACTATTTTTTTCAAATGCTTGAAAAGAGTTTGATGCTGTAACTCCACAAAACAAACAATATTCTGGTTGCAGTATTCCAATTATTTTGAAGAAAGTATCCCAACCAATTGAAAAGTCATCATATGTAGGTCTATGATTTGGGGTTTCCATGTATCTTTGAACTATATTGTAATATCCAACCGACTCCCAAAGTTTTATTTTTTGTTCTTTTCTTGGATTATCATTGAACAATGCTTTTTCAATGTTACGCATAATCCTTCTATAAAAATCAGATCCCTCTATTCCGTCATGATTGATAATCCATCTTGTAAAATTGGAATCTGCAAGATCATCAACAGAACCTTCTTCGTGCCAGTCGTAATTACTCTCAGCAACTAAAAGAAGTTTGCGATTGGTGGGTAAGATTGAATAATCCTTTCCGACCCAAGGCAACCATGTCAGTTTTTCAATTTGTTTGAATTGTTTGTCAAAGTTTGTGTCCCCAATATTTTCTTGTTGCATAATTTTGTTTTTTAATTTTCGCCTACTCTATACAGTTTTCGGCTTCCCTGCATCACATATAGTGACAGGACATATAGCGATGTAATTTCCTTACGCAACCTCTTTTTTCAAAAATATTTTTAACACTGTGACAAATTTATTTGCGAAAGTAAATTAAATTCAAGTTGTGCACACAGCATTTGTTTGAAATCCGATTATTCTGTTTTTATTTAGCTCTGCATTCGCTTCAGCTGGTTCATCCGAAAAAATTTCTGCAAGCGTTGTGGGCTCAGTAATAATTTTTTTCTTCTTTAAGGAATCAGAAAGCATTTGCGCTTTTTCAATTTCTAATTCTTTAAATTCATATTTTCCTATAAGGCGATTAGGGCGCAAAAGCGCTTTATCAATATTTTTTAGTTCCGTATTGAAAGTGCAAATAACCTGCATTTTTAAAATATCAGACATTAATCCATCAGACATATTTAATAATACGGAGACGGCATCGTTTTCTTGATTACGCTCTCTTGAAAGAATTGCTTTCTCCGCATCTTCAATAACAATAACACTGCCTTCTTCTTTTAAAAGATATTTTATGAAAGACGGATTTGAAAGTACATCCGCCATTGAAGAAGGAATGTACAACACTTCTTTTTTAAGTTTTGCAACAAGATGTCGTATATATGTTGTTTTTCCGGTTCCGGGCTTGCCGTATAAAAGAACAATTCCTTTTCCGTTTTTCTCATTCAGCTTATTTAGAATTTTATTATCAAAATCAATAAGGTCATCATTGTATGTTTTATTTATATGTATTTCCATTTTTCTAATTTCAAATGATTCAAATTCGTAATCACCTGCTCTTTGAATCAACACTTTTATTTTATGTGTTTCATCAGGTTTTATTTTGAATTTCTCCGACATCTTCAATAAACCGTCAACACTAAAAATATTTTCTTGAGAATAATAATACTCCATCCAACCTTCATTTGCTGTTATAATTTCTTTCGTGGAGAAAAAACAAATTGTTTCGTCAAGAATTTTTTTACCGCGCTCACTAATATTATTTTTTTCTTTTTTTACTTGAAATAATATTTTATCAGCATTTTCTTCTATAAGCTGATTGTACATATCCATTGATTCAATGCGCCTTATTAAAAAATAGTTTGGCATTTCATTAAAGTACCAGGAAAAGCATTTTTTAATGATCGCGTCACCGTAATCATTATAAACATTCATTAAGTTTTTTTGATTTGTTTTCATAATAAAGTTTTGTTTTATAAAACAAAACTAACCCCACCCTACGCCAAACCATGTCGCAGGCAAGAAATATATTTTTTCCTGTTGCTTAGGTGGTTTTGTTGGCTTTTCTTTGTACTCACAAGAGCAATAAAAATGATTTTCACTACCATTTGTCAACGGCTACTATACATTACTCAAAGAACAATGCACATTATTCTGCAACCAATGCACATTACTCCACAACCAATGCACATTACCCGCAGACCAATGCACATTACTCAACCGCTAATGCATATTATTCATTCACCAATGCACATTATCCGCAGCCAAATGGACATTATTCTTCAACCAATATACATTAGCCGTAAACAAATGCACATTACACAGAGACAAATAGTAGTTTTTCGGAAAAAAATAAAACATAAATCCTAAACCTCAAACGACTCACCCCTCATTCCCCTCTCTATCGGATAGAGAGGGGACGAAAGGGGAGAGTAATTAATTCTTTTTCACTATGGCACAAACAGCAAGAATTCCCCGAGACATCGTACATTTCGTTCCGTATATGGACGACACCGACACCTATCAACTTTCCATTGACCCCAGCACGGGCAACCCCCGCTGGCAAAACTGGGGCTGGACAGCCGCTGACAGTGCTGCGTGGACGGGCTTCCGCAACAAAGCCGATACGCTTTTTGCCAAATACAACAACAAAAAATTCCGCGAAGGCGATGTAACCGAAAAACTTCACCTGCTCATTACCGGTGTTGGCGGTGTGGTAGAGTACGACCAGAAAGAAAAACTTTTAGACAGCATTGCCGCCACGCCCATTCCTCCTGCCGACATTGCCGACTTTGAACACTTTCATGTTAAAAAGGGAACGGTGATAGCAGATGCCACTCCCACCCGCGTGGCAGACGGCATGGGCGAACCTGCCATCGTTATGAAAAAAACCGAACATCTTTCTCACACGCTCGGCATCACCAACCCCGCGCACAAAGGAAAAGGAAAAGGAAAGCACATTAAAGAAGTGCAGGTGTGGAGAGCCATTATGGCTTCCGCCACCGCCACTGCACCGGCAGCCATTCCCACCGATGACGATTATAAATATGTGGGCGAAGCCAAACGCGGCTCTTATAAATCGGAATTTGCCACGGCTGATGTGGGAAAAACTTGCTGGCACAAAGCCCGCTACAAAAACACGCAGGGCAAGTTTGGCGACTTTTGCAAAGCCATTGACGCGCCCATTGTATAAAAGGAAACAGTCATTAAAAAAATCCCTTCTGAAATAATTTCGGGAGGGATTTTGTCTTTAAAGCCCACACAGAAAATAAATTCTTACTTTCGTTTCTCATTTTCTTTTGGCATAACAATTGTAAATGCACAATCTAAAATCATAAATCAAATCAAAATGAAAAAAATATTTTTACTCTTATCTGTATTCGTAATTACTATCGCTCGTTCGCAAAACAATCTCGTCATCTTCAGCGAGCAGGGCGAACCGTTTTATCTCATCTTAAATGGAATCAAGCAAAACGCAAAGCCGGAAACCAACGTGAAAGTTACCGGCATTATTCAGCCGAGAGTAACCGCCAAAATAATTTTTGCCGATGGAAAAACTCCCGACCTCGACCAGAAAGTTTATTTCATGGAGGGAGGAAACGAAGTGCAGGGCTATGAATTTGTTTACTCCATCAAAACCAAAAAAGCGCTCACCACAAAAGATTCAAAAGATGCCTTTGATTCGGAAGGGCTTTCTGCCGGAATAAAAAACCTGAAGAAAAAAGATACGGGCGAATATAAAATTGCATTCGTAAGCGCGGCTCCCATTGCGCAGGCGCCTCCTCCGGCAGGGCAAACGGTGATTGTTTATTCCGCCACACCTCCGCCCAACACCACTACGGAAACCACTACTTTTTCCACCACCACCACTACCAATGCGGCAGGAAGCAATGCGAATACAGGAATGAACAATGGCGGAGTGAACGTGAACATGAACGTGAATGTGAATGACGGCACGAGTCATTCATCCACTTCAACAATGACTTCGACCACCACCACTTCTTCTTCCACCACCACCAGCGCGCCTGCTTCGGGAAATGTGTATGTGCTGGAAGGATATAACGGACCGCATTACTGCAACTGGCCCATGAGCCCGCCCGATTTTGAAAGCGCGAAGAACAGCATCCGCTCAAAATCATTTGAAGACAGCAAAGCCACCGTGGCAAAACAAATTCTGGGAAGCAACTGCATGCTCTCTTCGCAGGTGAAAGAAGTGATGATGTTGTTTGATTTTGAAAACACGCGCCTTGATTTTGCCAAGTTTGCCTATGGAAAAACCTTTGACCCGGGAAATTATTATAAACTCAACGATGCCTTTCAGTTTGAATCAAGCATTGATGAGTTGAATAAGTATTGCAACGGGAAACGGTAGAATGACCTCTGCCCTTCGTCACCAGCCCTTAATTATTTTCCGGGTTTCAAGAATGGCTCCGTCTTTACTAATGCTGTAGAAAAATATTCCTGCCGGCAGTGCGGCTACATCCGCTTCTACTTTTACCTGCCCGCTTTTCATAGCAAATGATTTAACTTTTTCTCCCATGAAGTTGTAGATTATAATCAAATCGGCAGTGGAAGTTTCAATGGTTATTTTTTCTGAAAACGGATTTGGATACGCAGAAGAAACATTGCTCACCGTATTGTATGGCTGCACTCCGCTGGCAGGAGAAACCACTATGTATGCGTCTTCTCCATGTGGCGTTGCAGGATGGCAAACGTAATGATAGTTGCCCGCAACGGTTACCACATAATAACAGGAAAGATGGCTGGCATCAATGGGACAATTCCACATGGCGGCACCCACCGGAATATCCGAAGCGCTTTCGGGTCCTACCACATGCGTTCCTGCAACCCACACCCAGTGAATACTGTCTCCGACCACGGCATTAGCCGTAACAGGCAAAAAATGCGAAGGAGTATTCTGGCAAGTTACCGTAACAACGGTGGCATTTGCCGCAGAAAAAATTACCGCAAGTGAAGCGAGTGTAAAAAAGTGTTTCATGTTGTTCTGATTTTAATTTTTGTTACGTGAAGTAAAATTCACAGTAAATATAAACAATTTAGGACTTTCGCAACAAAGGTAAAAAACATTCGGAATAAACAAGCAGATGTTGAAAAAATAAAATCAGGCAGAGAGATAGCAAGGGCAAAATAAATCATCATAGCGGTTCACCAAAACGAACTTCTATGAAAACAACA
>JACQAL010000040.1 GCA_016195025.1 Bacteroidota bacterium
ATGATGATGTAGTGTTAATGTTCGGTAATAACTCGCCACGAGTTATTCTGAACATTAATACTGTTGCTCTAAAACAAAAAATGTAACTTTAAACTCTAAACCAAAAATCGCCTTGTTGCGCTAAGGCCTTGAATGCACCAACATATTCAGTAAAAATTGTATTTGCCGATTCTTTGCTTGGCACTATAAGCGAAAAACTTTTTTTGAATAAACATAACGAATCTGTTTTCATTATAAAAAAGCAAAAAGATTTTTTTTCAAACCGTTGGAAATATAGTTTAGTATGTACAACTTCGGGGCTTCAGTCAGCGGCAAAAATTAAATATGACTCATCATATAACTCTTTTGACTTGTCTGACACAACCAGTTTATGGGAAAAACAATTTACTGTTTCTTTTTCTCCAACAGAAATGATTTGCGGAAATGAAATTTTCTATTCCGATTATAAATTCTCAAAGCATTTTTCTGCGGGCATAGGAGTAGGACATATATTTCCTACGCTTCACAATTTAATAACAGACGAACCGCAAGGATTAGCATATAATGGAACAATTGTAAGGATAAATTCTAGGTATTATTTTAAAAGAGGAGAATATATTGGTTTGCTTGGAACTTATAAGGATTTATACATGAACTCAGCAAGTTTTGTTAGTTATTTGGTATGCGGAGAAGATAATGGACATTACGATTATTTGCAAACTGAAAGGGCTTCTTTATTTGGCATTACATATTTTATCGGGCATGAAAAACATTATTCAAAATATTTTCACTCTGATTTTTTTATAGGCGTGGGGCTTAGTTTCAGAAACCGCGATTATACGGTTTATCCCCAGGCAACATCTACTTGCCGCCACGATACTCCTAATCTAACTCCGCTTCATTATTCAGAAAAAAATAGATTGCCTGCTTTTCCTATCGGATTTAAGTTAGTTTATGTACTGCATAAAAAAGAGTAACTCAAGTATTCCAACTCTTTGAAAAATTACTTCTTCCCTTCTCTTAAAATAATTTTATAAAACGCAGCAGGCGAAAACCTTTTCACGGTAAGCGCCAGCATTTCCTTTCCGCCAAAAAAGGTCTCGAACCTGTTTTTGCGTATGGCGTTCAGAATTTTTTTTGCGGCAGCGTGCGCATTCATTCCGCGCTCCTGCCCTTTATCCATTTTGCCGTGGCTCTCCCCTTTTTCGTTCACCGCATTCAGCGAAACATTTGTTTTCACATAGCCCGGGCAGATGATGTGCACGTGAATCTTATTGGAATGCTCTTCAATGCGCAGCGATTCAAAATAGCCGTGCAGCGCGTGCTTGCTTGCCGCATAGGAACTGCGCCCGGGATAGCCGAGTTTTCCCATCACGCTGCTGATGACCACAATGTTTCCGCTGCGCTGTTTGCGTAGGACGGGCAAAACCGCTTTTGTTAAAATAGTTGGTGCGAAATAATTTACATCCATTATTTTCCGTTCCACTTCAACAGGCGTATCTCCTGCAAAAGAACGTTGCGCAATGCCGGCATTGTTAATCAATATATCTATTCTTCCGAAGCGCTGAATTATTTTTTCAACTGCGGAATGTACCGTTGAAAGTTCAGCAACATCGAGCGGAAGGATAAAAATAGTTGACGCGGAAATAAATTTCGCGCAGTCGTTTTTCACGCGTTCAAGTTCTTTTTCCCTTCGGGCCGATAAAACTAATTTTGCTTTCGCGGCAGCGAATTCTTTTGCCAGCGCTTCTCCTATGCCGGACGATGCGCCCGTAATCCAGATTACTTTATCGCGGAAGAAACTCATTTCTTTCCTGCCACATTAAACCGAAGGATACTTACGGCAAGAGAAATATTCGGGTTGGAGCCGTGCGAAAGATAGGTGAGCACATCGCCCGTGCCCACGCTCACTTCCATGATGCGGAACAAGCCGGAAAGCGTTACGCCCATCGGCAGCGAAAACCCATAGGTGGGATTTCCCGCAAAGCCGAATGAAAGGCGGAACGTGTTGGCAAGCGCCATGTCGGTGCCCACAGCGAAAAATGCTTTTTCAAGATTGGTGGGGTTGCTGCTCAGGGGCATCACCATGTCGGCTCCCACCAGCATTCTCCGGGTGAGGCGGTAACTTGCACCTAAGCGGAACTTGGAAGGGAGTTGCGTGGTGTAAGGGCTGCCCGGTTTGAATTTTATAATTCCCCATTTATTAAACATGTCGCTTGCCGTTTGCTGAAGGTTCCAGGAATTGATTCCCTGGAATTTGAATTTGGAAGTGTCGGGCAGCAGCGTGTCCTGCGCCACCAGCACATTTTTATTCCAGTGAATGGAGCCCATGTCAATTGCCGAGAAAGTTATTTTCAGTTTCCCGATTCCGATTCCCGCTCCCAAATCAAACGCGGTTCCGTTTCCTACGGAAGGAAAAATTCCCGAGGTGTTCACGGGATTAAAATTCCGGACGCTGTCGTAGTTGATTCCGTAATTGGAAGTGAAAGCCGAATGCCCGGTGAGCACTCCGTTGCTGGCAATCATTTCCATATCTGCCATGCCCCATAAATATTTGAAACCGATTCCTCCGTAAATGGAAATGGCGCTCGAATCCTTTGTTCCCCCAATGCCGAGAATTTTTGCTCCGTAAGCAAAATTCATTTCGCGGTAATGCAGAAAAGAAATTTTGGAACCATCAAACACCTGTGAAATATTTTTCGGATTCAGCCAGAACATCGTGTCATGAAAAATGGGCGCATTCTCTCCCATGAAAAGAATATCGGCAGCGTTCTGATTCAGGCGCACATGCCCGAAGGTGCGGTCGCGCACATTCATGGCGAAGCCGCCCACTTTGGGAACGGCAAAAGAAAACGAAAGCCAGTTGAGGTTGGATTGAAGGTTCAGCCCGTCCTTATCGGTGAACAAACCGGCAAAGACCTTTTTATCGGCTGCGGAGAAAGTATCGTTCGGATGCGTGAGCGCATTTTTCAGCTGGTTGTAATCAAGCGCTTTCGATTGCGCGCTGATTCCGAAAGTGAGAAGAGACAGGGAAAACTTATAATTGTTTTCCCAGCCGAGGTTGGAAGGATTGATGCCGATGCACTCCCAATCCTTCGCAATGCCGTTGGCAACTCCGCCTTTTCCCGCAGGGCCCGGCAAGCCGAGGTCAACCTGGGAAAAAATGTAAGAGGTAAAAAATAAAAAGCAAGAGAAGAGGAATAATTTTTTCATTTCATTTTCTTTATTCAGGCAAAAGTAATTTATTTTTTGTTCGCCTTCCGCCTTCTTATCTTACATTTGCCCTGTGAAAAAACTCATTTCCATTTTTATTTTTTCCTGTTTGATTTTTTCCTGCGGGGAAAACAAAACGGTTTCCATTCCGCCTACTATTCTTCCCAAAGAAAAAATGGCGGCAGTGATTGCCGACATTCACCTGGCAGAAGCCGAAGCGAACATTCACATGCTGCCCGATTCTTCTTCGGGGAAAAAAATAAGTTACGGGACAATTTTCGAGAAGCATTCGGTTACCAAACAGCAGTACGAAGAAAGTTTATCTTTTTACATCAGCCATCCGGAACTCCTCGATGAAATTTATGAAGCCGTGCTGAATGAACTCAGCAAAATGCAGGGAGAAGCGAAGAAGCAGCAGTAAACATTTCTCTTGATAATTTTCTCGTTTGTCATTCGGCAAATACTGTTATTTTCGCGAACACAAAAAGAAAACAATATTCAATATATATATGTCACAGTTAAACGGAAAAATTTCTCAGATCATTGGTGCGGTGGTGGACGTTTCTTTTCACGGAGAAAAAGTTATGCTGCCGAATATTCTTGACGCGCTTGAAGTAACGCGCCCTGACGGTGTGAACGTGGTGCTTGAGTGTCAGCAGCATATCGGTGAAGATTCCATCCGAACCATTGCGATGGATTCTACAGACGGATTGAGCCGCGGAACGGAAGTGCGTCCTTCGGGCGCTTCGATTAAAATGCCGATTGGCGAAAAAATAAACGGAAGATTATTTAATGTTATTGGCGAAGCGATTGACGGACTTCCGCAGGTGGAAAAGAAAAATGGTTATGCGATTCACCGCAATCCTCCGAAATACGAAGACCTTTCTACTTCATCAGAAATTCTTTTCACGGGAATTAAAGTTATTGACTTGCTTGAGCCGTATGTGAAAGGCGGAAAGATTGGTTTGTTCGGTGGCGCAGGAGTTGGAAAAACAGTTTTGATTCAGGAGTTGATTAACAATATCGCGAAAGGATACGGTGGACTTTCTGTATTCGCAGGAGTGGGTGAGCGCACGCGCGAAGGAAACGATTTGCTCCGCGAAATGATTGAAGCGGGCATTATGAAATACGGAGATGCGTTCAAGCACTCGATGGAAAAAGGCGGATGGGATTTATCAAAAGTGGATATGGATGGATTGAAAGAATCCAAAGCAACATTTGTTTTCGGGCAGATGAATGAACCTCCGGGAGCGCGCGCGCGCGTTGCTCTTTCCGGATTAACGGTTGCGGAATATTTTCGTGATGGCGATGAAAAATCCGGAGGAAAGGATATTCTTTTCTTCATTGATAATATTTTCAGATTCACACAGGCGGGTTCAGAAGTGTCAGCGCTTCTCGGACGCATGCCATCGGCAGTAGGATATCAGCCCACGCTCGCAAGCGAAATGGGAACGATGCAGGAGAGAATCACTTCGACCAAGCGCGGTTCCATCACTTCCGTGCAAGCGGTATATGTACCTGCGGATGACCTGACCGATCCTGCACCTGCTACAACATTCGCGCACTTAGACGCTACAACCGTTCTCTCGCGTAAAATTGCAGAGTTAGGAATTTATCCTGCGGTGGATCCTCTCGATTCTACTTCACGGATTCTTACTCCTACCATTGTGGGCGAAGAACATTACAACTGTGCGCAGCGCGTGAAAATGATTCTTCAGCGCTACAAAGAACTGCTTGACATCATCGCGATTCTCGGCATGGATGAACTTTCTGAAGAAGATAAATTAGTTGTGAGCCGTGCAAGGCGCGTTCAGCGTTTCCTTTCTCAACCCTTCCACGTGGCGGAAGCCTTCACAGGTTTGAAAGGCGCGCTCGTTTCCATCGAAGATGCCATCAAAGGTTTCAATATGATTCTTAACGGTGAAGTGGATGACCTTCCTGAATCGGCATTCCACCTTGTTGGCAACATTGATGAAGCAAAAGAGAAAGCCAAAAAGATAATGGCGGAGTCCAAATAAGAGCAAAAAAGTTTTTTAGTCAAAAGCCCGACAGAGATGTTGGGCTTTTTTGTTTTTAATTCCCCCTTGATGAAGAGGGAAATTTCGGCTTTGCGAAACGGGGGATGTCTTTTTGGCGCGTCCCTCGAAGACTCGGGTCACGCTTTCCGTTCCAATCTTTTCCCGCGAGCGCGGGAAAAGGATTTCCACTTCAATCGTTCGCGCAAACAGCCGGTGTGGTGTGGCATTTCGTTTTCCCCGCGCTGAAGCGCGGGGCTATTAATATTAAATCCCTACGGGATTTTCGTTCCGAATAAAATCTGTGATAATCTGTGCAATCTGTGGCTACGAATCGAGTTCCCCTGCAATAACATTCATCGCGCTTAGCGTAAGAATTGCGTCAGACAACATTGCGCCTTTTATTATTTCAGAATACGCCTGATAATAAATGAAGCAAGGCCTGCGGAAATGCAAGCGATACGCGCAGCGTCCTCCATCGCTGATGAGATAAAATCCGAGTTCACCGTTTCCGCCTTCCACACAGTGATACACTTCACCTTTCGGAACTTCGCTTTCGCCCATCACAATTTTAAAATGATAGATGAGCGCTTCCATATTATTATACACTTCTTCTTTTGGCGGAAGATAAAATTCAGGAACATCAGCGTGGAACGGACCATCGGGCATATTTTTAATCGCCTGTTTTATTATGCTGAGCGATTCCCACATTTCCTGCTCACGCACCATGAAACGGTCGTACACATCTCCGCTTTTTCCAACGGGAATAATAAATTTGAAATCTTCATAAGAAGAATATGGATTCATTACGCGCACATCGTAATCCACTCCGGCAGCGCGAAGATTGGGACCAGTGAAACCATAACTCAGCGCTTTCTCTGCAGAAATTCCTCCGCAGCCGATTGTTCTGTCCATGAAAATTCTATTTCGCACTAATAATTTTTCGAACTCTTCTAATTTTTTTGGAAGTTCTTCAATAAACATTTTTAATTTTTTCCAGGCAGTTTCATTGAAGTCGCGTTCCATTCCTCCTATGCGCCCGATGTTGGTTGTCAATCTTGCTCCGCAAATCTCTTCGTAAATTTCGTATACATGCTCGCGTAACTGAAACACATATAAAAATCCTGTCATTGCTCCGCTGTCAACACCAATCACGCTGTTGCAAACCAAATGGTCGGTGATGCGCGCGAGTTCCATAATAATCACTCGGAGATATTGCGCGCGTTTTGGAATTTCGCAGTTGATTAATTTTTCCACCGTCATGTGCCAGCCCATGTTGTTGATGGGCGATGAGCAATAATTCATGCGGTCAGTAAGCGGAGTAACCTGATAGAACGGTCTTCGCTCTGCAATTTTTTCAAACGCGCGGTGAATGTATCCGATTGTCGGCTCAGCGTCCACAATAATTTCTCCATCCATCTTCAGCACGTTCTGGAAAATTCCATGCGTGGCGGGATGGGTGGGTCCAAGATTTAAAGTGGAAAATTGTTTTCCTGCGTCTTTGAGTATTTCTTCTGCTTCGATTTTCATAATCTATCTACCAAACATGGTATCATCTTTATCCGTTCTTGTTCCGTCTTCCAGCGCATATTCTTTTCTCATCGGGAAATAATTCATCTCATCCATATTCAGAATGCGTTTTAGATTAGGGTGTCCTCTGAAAATGATTCCGTAAAAATCGTATCCCTCCCTTTCCATCCAGTTGGCAGTGGAAAATAATGGAGTCATCGTTGGAACCTCAGGTTCGTTAATAGGGAAAAAAGTTTTTAGTCGTATTCTCCAGTTCTTCGGGAGGTTGTGCAGTTGGTACATCACACCGAGTTCCTGTCCTTTATTATTGGGATAATGCAATCCGCAGAGCGTGGTGAGAAATCCGAAATCAAGTTCCACATCCTCTTTCAGGAATTTTACAACTTCATATATTTTTTCGCGCCTAACAACAAAGACAGGAAAATCATAACTCTGCTCGGAAGAAATAATCGCGTCTCCGAATTCCGCTGTTAATTTATTATTTACTATTTCTAAAAGTGATTCCATTTTCTCTGGTAACGAATTAACGAATCTGGTTACGAATATTACTAATCAGTTTTTGTTTTTGTATTTCTTGCCTACTGGCTACTGCCAACTGCCTACTGGTTTTCAAATCCGTATTTCTTCATCATATCTTTGTATTCAGGAGAATATCTTCTTCTGAAATGTTCTTTCCCAACCATATTTTGAATCTGCATGATGCCGTCAATGACTTGTTCCGGTCTCGGAGGACAGCCGGGCACGTAAACATCCACAGGAATTATTTTATCTATGCCCTGCAAAACGCTGTATGTGTCAAAAATTCCTCCGCTGGAAGCACAAGCACCCATTGCGAGAACCCATTTTGGTTCTGCCATCTGTTCGTAAACCTGGCGCACAATCGGCCCCATTTTTTTTGCGATGGTTCCCATCACCATCAGTAAATCTGCCTGACGCGGAGAAAAACTTAAACGCTCGCTTCCGAATCTTCCCAAATCATAATGCGAAGCCATCAATGCCATGAATTCAATTCCGCAGCAACTCGTAGCAAAAGGTAAAGGCCATATGGAATTTTTTCTTGCAAGCCCGACTGCTTTTTCCAGAGAGGTCGCAAAAAATCCGGGTTGCTCGTGCCCTTCAGGAGAGGCAACAATTGTTGGTTTTGTAATTGCTTCTGACATAATTTTTCTTTCTTCTCTAATTTACAAATTTATTCCCACTTAAGCGCGCCCTTTTTCATGATATAAAAAAATCCTACTAGGAAAAATGCGATGAACAATCCCATCTCCATAAATCCAAGTATTCCAAGTTCTTTGAAGTTTACCGCCCAGGGATACATGAAAATTACCTCCACATCGAACAGGACAAATAAAATTGCCACCAAAAAATATTTTATCGAAAAAGGAATGCGTGCGTTGCCCTGCGGTTCGATTCCGCACTCAAAACTTTCGTCTTTTATTTTTGAATGCCTTTTCGGCCCTAATAAATGTGTAACGAACATGGTTGTAACAACAAAACCACCAGCCACAATGAATGTGATAATGATGGGGAGAAAATCAATCGGTGAATTTTCCATATACAATTTTAAGAGCCTAAATTTAGGAATAATTCCAAACTTGCATTGACGATTTTATTTCAGGATTATTTTGACGGTTTGTAGAAAGTTTTCCACCGGTTTTGAGTTTTCAACAATTTAAATGATAAGCACAAAAAAGTATTGACTTTTTAAAATGAACGATTACCTTCGCTTTGTAATTCAAAAACATCCTGTCATGTTCGAAATGTCAAAAATGATTCTCCAGCGCGTAAGTTTCGACAAGAAACTTTTCAAGAAAGAATTATTCAAAGCGCTCAAGTGGCTTCAGCCGAAAGAAAAAACTTTACTCTACATCTGGTGCCTCGCCAACTTTGGAATGTACAAGGATGTTATCGCTGAAGTTTTCCGGCAAACGATTACCAAGGTTTAAGAATTCCAGGTTTCGTTTTATTCCTTTATGCTTTGTTCGTTGAAGTGGCGAATCCGAAAATGTTTTATTAAAAGTTTCTTCTGAAATTTCTTCCCAGTCCTTTTTTGTGAAGTTCAGAATTTCCGGTTTCGGTTGGAAGTGTGGTTCGTGGTGAGGAGATGAAAAACTATTCCACGGACAAACATCCTGGCAAATGTCGCAGCCGAACATCCAATCATTGAACTTTCCTTTCATATCGTTCGGAATATTTTCTTTCAACTCAATGGTGAAATAAGAAATGCATTTGCTTCCGTCAACAACATAAGGTTCGGAAATCGCATCGGTCGGACAAGCATCAACACATTTGGTGCAGGTTCCGCAGTAGTCCGGAATTTCTCCATCGTATTCCAAATCCAGATCCACAATAAGTTCAGCGATGAAAAAGAAAGAGCCGTTGTTTTTCGTAATGAGGTTTGAATTTTTTCCGATCCATCCGAGACCGGATTTTTTCGCCCACACTTTATCCATCACGGGTGCGGAATCTACAAACGCTCTTGCGTTCACATCTCCTATATTTTTCTTGATGAACTCAATCAGCTGAAATAATTTTTCCTTGATGACGAAGTGATAATCTTTTCCATAGGCGTATTTCGAAATTTTGGGTTGGCTGTGGCTGTCACCCTGAACTTGTTTCAGGGTCTCGCCAGATGCTGAAACGAGTTCAGCATGACGGCTCGACTCAGGAAAATAATTCAGCAGAAGAGAAATAACTGACTTTGCATTCGGCACCAGCACGCGCGGATCAAGTCGCATGTCAAAATGATTTTCCATATAACCCATCTTGCCGTGCTTTTCTTCTTTCAGCCATTTTTCTAAACGAAGCGCTTCTTCATCCAAAAATTCTGCTTTTGAAATACCGCAGAAGTCAAAGCCTAGACGTTTGCTTTCTTGCTTGATGAGGGAAGTGTTTCGTGAAAAATTCACGGACTAAAAAAGATTTCCAGTTTTCTGGTTGGGAAATTTTCCGAGATGCTTGTAAGATTTTTCAGTTGCTTCGCGCCCGCGGGGAGTGCGCTTGAGATAACCTTCCTGAATTAAAAACGGCTCGTACACTTCTTCAATCGTTCCGGCTTCTTCACCAACCGCAGTGGCAATGGTAGTGATGCCCACAGGTCCGCCCTGAAATTTTTCAATGATGGTGCTGAGAATTTTATTATCCATTTCATCGAGCCCGTGTTTGTCCACGTTAAGCGCGTTGAGTGCGTAATCGGCAATCTTGAGATCAATTTTTCCATCTCCTTTTATTTGCGCAAAGTCGCGGACTCTGCGTAGCAATGCGTTTGCAATTCTCGGAGTGCCGCGGCTTCTGCGGGAAATTTCTTCCGATGCTTTTTCATCAATGCCAATATTCAAAAGATTGGATGAACGAAGAATTATTTTTTTGATGAGTGCGGAATCGTAATAATCTAAACGCAGATTAATGCTAAAGCGCGAGCGAAGCGGAGATGTAAGCAAGCCCGCACGTGTAGTTGCTCCCACGAGCGTGAACGGATTTAATTTTATCTGTACGCTTCTTGCATTCGGTCCGCTGTCGAGCATAATGTCAATGCGGTAATCTTCCATAGCGGAATACAAATATTCTTCCACCGTTGTGTTGAGTCGGTGAATTTCATCTATGAACAAAACATCGTTCGGTTCAAGCCCGGTGAGAAGTCCTGCAAGGTCGCCTGGTTTTTCAAGAACAGGTCCTGATGTTGCACGGACATTTACACTCAATTCATTTGCGATGATGTAAGACAAAGTTGTTTTTCCCAATCCCGGAGGCCCGTGAAGCAAAACGTGGTCGAGCGATTCGCCTCTTTGTTTTGCCGCGCGCACAAATATTTTCAGGTTCTCAACTACTTTTTCCTGTCCGGTGAAATCTCTAAAATCAGAAGGACGCAAAGTTTTTTCTATTTCCTTTTCGACAAGGGAAAGATTTTCGGAATCGGGATTTAAATTCGGGTTCATCGGAGACAAATGTAATGAAATGAATCTTTGTAAAATATTTTCAAGGAAGAAACGTTATCAATCAAACTAACATTGCTCTGTGGAAAAGTAAAACTCTTCGGCTTGAATCTGCGGATGCTTAAAAGTAATTTTGGTAGAATCATAATAAGGTAAAAAATATGTTAAGTACAATTCTTCTGCAAGTTGTAACAACTCCAACGGATTCGGCAAGCAAAGCGGTGAACGCAGTTGCCAATGCAATGCCAGTTGTTCAAACTCCAACACAGGACACGCTTTCACTTTTTGATTTAATGCTGAAGGGCGGGCCGATGATGATTCCCATCGGAATTCTTTTTTTGATGTCGGTTTATATTTTCATCGAACGCCTGCTTTCAGTTGCGCGCACTCCAAAAGCGGAAGATAATTTCGTTCACAATATAAAAGATATGCTCGCGAGCGGAAACATTGATGCGGCAAAAACTCTGGTGATGCATACGAAAGGTCCGCAAGCCGCAATCGTTGGAAAAGGAATTCAGCGCCTCGGCAAACCGATAAAAGAAATTGAAGAAGCGATGCAGGGAGTTGCGCAGCAGGAACTTTTCCGGATGGAAAAAAATATTTCCATCCTCAGTATTGCCGGACGCGTAGCGCCAATGGTTGGATTCATCGGAACAATTATAGGTGTGATTTATATTTTTTATGAAATCTCTCTTTCAAAAACGGTGGAGATTGATGTGATTTCAAAAGGGCTTTACCAGAAAATGGTGAGCAGCGCTTCAGGATTAACCGTTGGAATTTTAGCATTCGTGTTTTATTACATCATTCAAATGATGGTGGACAAGCGTGTGAATGCGATGGAAAAAACTTCAGCAGATTTCATCGATATAATTTCTGACCATAAATAATTCACTATGAAAATCAGAAGAAGGCATCGCGAAGGAACGGAAGTGAGCACTGACTCGCTCAACGATATTATGTTTTTTCTTTTGATATTTTTCCTGATTGTTTCAACGCTTGCAAATCCCAGCGTAATAAAAATAAATCTTCCGAACTCGAAAAAAAATATTTCGATTGAAACAAAATCTATTGTGCTGGCAGTAAATAAAGATTTACAATATTTTATAAATAATAAACCTGTTGATGTGATTAATTTGGAAAGCGAATTAATTTCCGCTGTGAAAGAAATGAAAGAACCGACTGTAATTCTGAAAGTAGATAACGGGCTCACAGTTCAGGATTTGGTAAACGTGATGCAGATTGGAGCGAAACTAAAAGTGAAAATGGTTCTCGGAACAAAACCACCCAATGCGGGCTGATGTGGAATTTTATATTCTTTACATCTTATATAGAAAATGGAATATACATTCGAAAGAAATAACCGACTCATCTCTTTAGGAATAACAATTCTTTTTGCCGCACTGCTTTTTATTATTTTGCTTTTCATCAAGTTCATCACTCCTATTCCTCCGTTTGATGCAAGCCCGATGGGCGGACTGGAAGTGAATTTCGGCTATGACGAAGCGGGGATGGGAGATAATAATTCTTTGCAGCCCGTTTCCGATAATCAGAAAAAAAATAATTCCGCGAGTCAGCCGGAAAACAATTCTTCTTCTGAAATGCTTTCGAGCGAGGAAGCAAGCAATGTGACTGCTCCTTCGGTTAAAAAGAAAAACAAAGAAGTAAAAGTGGAAGAACCAAAGCCCGACCAAAATCTTTTGAGTGCGCTGAATAAAATAAATTCTAAAACAGGAAATAATTCCGGAGATGGAAATACAAACACTCCCGGCAATCAGGGCGACCCGAATGGTTCGCTCAATTCAAATGTGTACAGCCCTTTTGAAGGAACAGGAGGAATTCACGGGCGGTTAAAAGGCAGCGGAAGAAAAATGATTGGCGATGTTGCCATCTATGATGATTCGCAGGAAACCGGAATTGTTGCTGTGGAAATTCTTGTTGACCGATACGGAAAAATTATCAAAGCAGAACCTGTTCTCATTGGCTCAACCACTACGAGTTCTCTCCTATGGAAAAAAGCCAAAGACGGTTTGCTGAATAAAGTTCTCTTTAATCAAAGCCCCGCAGGAGAAGAAGCGCGCGGAACTATCTATATAAATTTTACTGTTCGCTGATTTATTTCTTCAAATCTTTAACTTGAAGTTGCAGATAAGTTTTTCCTTCCCATTCCTGCTCGCGGATGTTGTAGCAAACTGTGAAAGGATTTTTTTTTGCGACAAGTTCATAGTGAGTTGATAGACCAAAACCAATCGCAGGAAATTTTATTTCCTTTTGTGTTACATCCATTTTCAGGTGATTGCTCCCCACGATACTCGCGTAACCGCGGTCAGAAACATTTTCCGTGAGGAAAACAGGATTCATATTTCCGGGACCGAAAGGCGCGAATTGTTTTATGATATTGTAAAATGAAGGCGAGATTTCATTCAGGGAAATTTCCGCATCAATTTCAATTTCGGGAATCAGCATTTCATCAGTGATAGTGGAAGAAACTACTTCTTCAAATTTATTTTTGAATGCTTCCACGTTTTCCGGTTTCAATGTAAGCCCTGCTGCGAATTTATGTCCGCCAAACTGCTCGAGCAAATCGCTGCAGGCGCTGAGCGCTTCGTACAAATCAAAGTCTTTTACCGAGCGCGCAGAACCGGAAACAATTCCGTTCGACTGCGTGAGCATTACCGTAGGGCGATAATAAGTTTCGGTTAAACGCGAAGCAACAATTCCAATCACTCCCTTATGCCACGATGGGTCGAAGAGCACAGTGGTTTTTCTCTGCTGGAGAATCGTGCTCTCAGCAATCATTGCGAGTGCTTGTTGTGTGGTGTAAATATCTAAATCCCTTCTGTCAGAATTATTTTTGTTGAGATAGTTGCCTGATTCAATCGCAATTTCGGTAGAAGGAGCAATTAAAAGTTCCACTGCTTTTTTTCCGCTCTCCATTCTTCCCGCTGCATTTATTCTTGGACCAATCACAAAAACAATATCGGTGATGGTCAGTTCTTTTTTCATGTTCGTCAGTTCCAGCATCGCCCGGATTCCTTCACGAGGGGAATTATTTAAACGCTTCAATCCGTAGTAAGCAAGAATTCTGTTTTCTACTGTAATGGGAACAATATCGGCAGCAATGCTGATGGCAACCAAATCAAGATAAGATTCTAAATTTTCTATTGGAATATTTTTTTTCTGCGCTAATGCCTGAATTAATTTGAAACCAATTCCGCATCCGGAAAGTTCTTTGTAAGGATAAGAACAATCTTTTCTTTTCGGGTCGAGCACTGCAACTGCGTTTGGAATTATTTCTCCAGGCAAGTGATGGTCGCAAATAATAAAATCAATTCCCTTTTCTTTCGCGTAAGCGACTTTGTCAACTGCTTTTATTCCGCAATCAAGTGCAATGATGAGTGAAAAATTAGTTGAAGAAGCAAAATCAATTCCCGCAGTAGAAATTCCGTATCCTTCTTTATATCTGTCCGGAATATAATAATCTAAATTCCCGTAAATCGTTTTTAGAAAAGAATAAACCAGCGCAACAGAAGAAGTGCCATCCACATCGTAATCTCCGTACACCAAAATTTTTTCTCCCGATGAAATTGCCGTTTCAATTCTTGCAACGGCTTTGTTCATATCCTTCATCAGGAATGGATCGTGCAATTGTTCCAACTGCGGACGAAAAAATAATTTTGCTTCATCGTAAGTTGTAATTCCCCTATGATAAAGAAGATTTGCGATGACAGAACTAACCTTTACTTCTTTGGTAAACCGTTCGATTATTTCTGCAGGAGCAGCATCTTTTATCTTCCAGCGTTTAGTCACACTATTATAAATGAAGAACAAATATAAAAAAAGAAAGAAAGATTTTCTTAAAACGGCAATTGATGTGGATATCTTTCCAAATGCAGTTCTTTAATCTGGGAAAAAAGCAATTGCTTTAATTCATAAACATTTTCTTTCGTTTGCGCGGAGATAAAAACACACGGTTCAAACATTTTTGAAAGCCAACTGTTCTGCAAATTCTCAAGCGTGATAGGAATTTTTTCTTCGTCAATTAATTTTTCCCAGTCGTGTTGATGCAACACCGCGACATCGGTTCTTCCTTCAATGGAATCAATTTTGTTGAATACGGTAATTATATTTTTTTCTCCCGCCCCGATTTCCGACAAAGTTTTTTTCACTTCTCGCATTTGCTCTTCAAATTTCGGATGAGAAATATCCACTACGTGAAGCAGCACATCTGCTTCGCGAACTTCATCGAGTGTGGATTTAAAACTTTCTACCAATTGGTGAGGAAGTTTGCGAATGAATCCAACCGTATCGGAAAGTAAAAATGGAACACGGTCAATCACCACTTTTCTCACAGTGGTATCAAGCGTGGCGAATAATTTATTTTCTGCAAACACATCAGCTTTCGCAAGTATATTCATCAGCGTGGATTTTCCAACATTTGTATATCCAACCAACGCAACACGAATCATTTCTCCGCGGTTTCTTCTTTGCGTTGCCATCTGCCTGTCAATGTCAACGAGTTTTTCTTTCAGCGCAGAAATTTTTTTCCGCACAATGCGCCTGTCCGTCTCCACTTCTTTTTCACCTGCACCTCCGCGAGTTCCTGTTCCTCCGCGCTGGCGTTCAAGGTGAGTCCACATTCCTACGAGGCGCGGATAAATATATTCGAGTTGCGCGAGTTCGACTTGCGTCTTCGCATAAGAAGTGCGCGCGCGCTGAGAAAAAATTTCAAGAATCAATCCGGTGCGGTCAATTACTTTTTTTTCAAAAAGTTTTTCGAGATTGCGCTGCTGTGAAGGAGAAATCTCATCGTCAAAAATCACCACATCAATATTATTTTCACTGACAAATAATTTTATTTCTTCCGCCTTTCCTTTGCCAATGAATGTATGCGAATCGGGTTTTGCAAGCTGCTGCGTAAATCTTTTTACAGGAAACATTCCTGCGGTCTCGGAAAGAAAAGTCAACTCGTCAAGATATTCCGAAATAGTTGCTTCGTTCTGCTGGCGGTTAATAATGCCTATGAGAATTGCTCTTCGGTTCATTTTGCTTTCAATGTTCGAATGTAATCCACTACTTCGCCAATTTCTTTTTCGTTCATCACATTTTTAAATGAAGCCATTGTATTTTTTCCGTTTGTAATGATTTCGATTTTTTCTTCTTTGTTGAGTGTTGACATTGATAAATCTTTTGCTCCCAATGCACAAAGCTTGCCATCGCTTCCGTGGCAGTTAGTGCAGTAATTTTCGTAGAGAGTTTGCCCCGAAGATTTTGCCTGAGAATTTTTTTGTGAGGAATTATTTCCGCAGGAAGAAAATGCGAGCAGGCAGCAGGCAGTCGTAGTAGGCAGTAAACAAAATGTAAATCTCATTCGTAGAATAGTACCAATTCGCTTTTCGTTGATTACATCCATCCTCTTGAAACTGCCGACCACGGCCAGGGAATCGCTATGAAAATTACAATGAGCGCGAGCAGAAAAAATATCGCAATGCGTTTGTGTTTTCCTGCATCATCGGCTGCGCGTTTTGAAAGTGAATAGCCGAGCGTGATTAAAATAATTGCAATCAGCATCATTGAAATATGTTCCACCGTCCAAAACCTGAGCATTGAATCTTTCATAGTGGAACTCATATCTGACAATCCGACTTTTACTGTGGGGCTGACGAAATAAAGTATGAGCCCGAGCACTAATTGCAAATGCGCAGAGATTAAAGTGAAGAGTGCAATTTTTTTATCTCCCGGAGTAAATTGTTTTTTCCCGAGCCATCCGCTGAAAGATTTCACGATGGAAAATAAAATCAGGATAAGTAAAATATACCTGAGAAAAGAATGAACTGTGAGTAGGATTGTGTACATTGTTTTGTTTGTTAATGAATCGAAGGTAAGAAATAATTTTCCTTGACTATATTTGTCTGTGAAATCTTTCGAAGAAATATTCAGCGGTTATGATTGGAACGAAGTTCAGGAAAGTATTTATTCCAAAACTTCTTTGGATGTGAAAATTGCATTGAACAGAAACGGAAAAAAAACTTTAGAAGATTTCAAGGCACTGATTTCTCCGGCTGGAAAAAATCATCTGGAAGAGATGGCGCAGCTTAGTCATCGCATCACGCAAAAACGTTTCGGAAAAACGTTGCAGATGTATGTCCCGCTTTATCTTTCTAACGAGTGCCAGAACATTTGCACGTACTGCGGTTTTTCCCTCGACAATAAAATTCCTCGCAAGACATTGACCGATGAAGAAATTCTGAAAGAAGTTTCCGTGATTAAAGCGATGGGCTATGACCACGTGCTGCTTGTGACCGGTGAAGCGAATAAAACTGTCGGAGTTTCTTATCTCGCGAATGCAATTAATCTGATTCGTCCATTCTTTTCAAATATTTCCATTGAAGTTCAGCCGCTGGAGCAAAATGAATATGAATTTTTAATTTCGCTCGGGCTTCATTCCGTTTTGGTTTACCAGGAAACTTATCATAGAGAAAATTATTCTGCACATCATCCGAAAGGGAAAAAATCAAATTTTTCCTATAGAATAGAAACGCCTGAAAGATTAGGAAAAGCTGAAGTTTATAAAATCGGATTGGGGGTTTTGATTGGCTTGGAGGATTGGCGCTCTGATTCTTTTTTCTGCGCAATGCATCTGGATTATCTGGAAAAAAAATTCTGGCAGACAAAATATTCTGTTTCATTTCCTCGTCTTCGCCCTGCAGAAGGTGCTGAACTACCAAAAAAATTTTTATCCGATAAAGAATTGACGCAATTAATTTGCGCCTATAGAATTTTTGATGAAGAAGTTGAACTTTCTCTTTCCACACGTGAAAGTCCGAAGTTCAGAGATAACATTATCAAATTAGGAATTACTTCTATCAGTGCCGGATCGAAAACAAATCCGGGCGGTTACGCAGTGGGAAAAGAATCACTCGAGCAATTTGAAATTCACGATGAGCGTTCTCCTAAAGAAATTTCTGAAATGATTCGAAGACAGGGCTACGAAGCAGTTTGGAAGGATTGGGACAGAACTTATCACGCAGAAAAAGTATGAGCGAATTCCAACTTCCAATTTTGCTTTATCATCGAATTGTGAATGAAAATTCCAAAATCGGCAAGCATAAAATTTATGTTTGGGAGAAAAATTTCAGAGCGCAGATGAAATTTCTGAAAGAGAATGGATATGAAACAATCACATTTGAAAAACTTTCCCAACCTTCCAACCTTCCAACCTTCCAACCTTCCATCATTCTCACTTTCGATGACGGCTATGAAGATAATTACACGATTCTCTTTCCGGTTTTAAAAGAATTCGGATTCACCGCTGTGATTTTTCTTGTTACAAAACAAACCCGCAACGAATGGGCAATGAAAGAAGGCGAACCGGAATTAAAAATGATGAACAAAGAAATGATAAAAGAAATGAGCGGTTACGGAATTGAATTTGGCGGACACACGCGCACGCACGTTGATCTGAAAAAAACTCCCAAAGAAAAATTTGCTGATGAAATTGCAGGATGTAAAAAAGATGTCGAGGAAATTACAGGCAAACCCGTTGTGAGTTTTGCTTATCCTTTTGGCGCACATAATATAGAAACAGAACAAGCAGTGCAAAATGCAGGATATAAATATGGTATCAGCACAATTTTTGGTCCGGCAAATTTGCAGGAGGATTTAATGCGAATCAGAAGAATAGAAATAAGACCAAAAGATGGCTTATCAAAATTTAAATTCAAAGCAAGAGGATATTATTTTCAGAAATCATATTTGCAAAATTTATTTTCATGAAGGTCTCGGGATTTACATTTGTACGCAACGCTGTTAAGTTTGATTATCCTGTAGCGGAAGGAATAAAATCCATTCTGCCGATTTGCGATGAAGTAGTTGTTGCCGTTGGAAATTCGGAAGATGCTACATTTGGTTTAATAAAATCCATCGGCTCGCCCAAAATAAAAATTATCGAAACAATTTGGGATGATTCTCTCCGCGAATGCGGAAAAGTTTTAGCGCTTGAAACCGACAAAGCATTTGATGCCATTTCTCCCGACAGCGACTGGGCATTTTATATGCAGGCGGATGAATGCTTTCACGAAAATGATTTGCCGAAAATAAAATCTGCTATGGAAAAATGGAAAGATGACAAGTGTGTGGAAGGATTAGTTTTCAATCATATTAATTTTTACGGCACTTTTGATTATTATGCTGACTCGCGCAAGTGGAATAAAAAAGAAGTGCGTGTGATTCGTAATGACAAAAATATCCGCTCGTGGAAGGATGCGATGAGTTTTCGTAAGCACGAAGAAAAACTGAATGTAAAATTTGTGGATGCGCTCATCTATCATTACGGCTGGGTGAAGTCGCCAAAAATTCAGCAGCAGAAAAGAGAATCGTTTGAAAAGTTATGGCACGATGAAAAATACATTCAGGAAAAAATTGCCGCACCTGAATTTGATTATTCAAAAATTGATTCGGTGGCAAAGTTCACCGGCTCGCATCCAAAAGTGATGCAGGAAAGAATCGCCCAGCAAAATTGGAAATTCGAATTTGACAAAAGAAAAGCGATGAAAACTTCTCTTCGTTTAAAAATTTTGAATTACATTTATCAAACAACCGGAATCCACATAGGAGAATTCAGGAATTATAAAATAATTTAATGCTGAACAAAGAAGAAATAAATCGTTACTCTCGGCAAATCATTCTTTCTGAAATCGGAGCGGACGGACAGGAGAAATTAAAACGCGCAAAAGTTTTGGTTGTTGGTGCGGGAGGTTTGGGTTGTCCTGTTTTGCAATATTTAGTTTCAGCGGGAATCGGAGAAATTGGAATTGTGGATGATGATAAAGTGGATGAATCAAATTTGCAAAGACAAATTCTATATAATAAGGAAGAAGTTGGATTGCAAAAAGCAGAAGTTGCTAAGAAAAAATTGCAAGCGTTGAATCCGCTGGTAAATATTACTTCTTACATATTACGTCTTACATCTGAAAACGCACTTCATATAATCAAAGAGTATGATTTAGTAATTGACGGCTCTGATAATTTTCCAACGAGGTATCTTGTGAATGACGCTTGCGTAATGCTGAACAAACCGCTTGTGTTCGGTTCGATTTTCAAATTTGAAGGACAGGTTTCTGTTTTCAATTATAAGAATGGGCCGACTTACCGCTGTCTTTTTCCTGAACCTCCGCAGGATTCTCCGAACTGCGCAGAGATTGGAGTGCTCGGGGTTTTACCCGGCATCATCGGAACATTGATGGCAAACGAAGCGCTGAAAATTATTTTGGGAATCGGGGAAGTTCTTTCCGGAAAACTTTTTGTGCTGGATGCGCTTTCAATGCAAACACAAATTCTTTACTTTGAAAAAAATGTTGCGAATGCAAAAATAAATTCGCTGATTGACTATGAAAACTTCTGCAAAGCAAAATCAAATTCAATCCGGGAAATTTCTGCTGAGGAATTAATAAGAAAGATAAAACAAAAAGAAAAAATTCAAATCATTGATGTGCGCGAGCCGTCTGAATATTCTGAATTCAATATTAACGGAGAAAATATTTCTTTACATTCACTCTCTAACAGGATTTCAGAAATTAAAAAAGATATTCCCGTAATTATTCACTGCCAGCGAGGAAACAGAAGCAAACACGCAATTGAATTGTTGCAGAAAGAATTTGGATTTACAAATTTGTTGAACCTTACGGGAGGGATTGAATCTTTCAACAATTGTCATTCCGAGCAACGCGAGGAATCTCCTGAAAATATTCCTGCACATCATCAAAGAGATTTCTCAGCGCGAAGCGCGCTTTCGAAATGACTTCGTCACTCCATCGGAATTTTCAGTTCGTTAAATTTTTCTTTTACTTTTTTGAATTCTTCCACCGGGTATTTTGTTTTCCAGATTCCGGAATAAAATGCGAGCCCGTTAAATCCTAACTCGTATGCTTTCTGAATTGTATCAACAGAAACTCCACCGCGAGCAAGCACTGTGTATTTTGTTTGCCTGAGTGCATTGCGAAGATTCTGTTCCGAAAATCCTGCCTGAAAATTTCCGGATAAACTGTCGAACACAGGCGAGAGAAGTACGTAATCATATTTCGGTTTGTAGTCGAGAATATCTTCAATGCTTCTGAACGTACAGGAGAGTGCAAGTTTTCTTTTTCGCAATCTGAACCAAAACATTCTGAGCGCGGTTCTTAACTTTCTTTTTTTATGAGAGCGGGAAATATAAACACCTTTCAGATTAAATTTCATTACAAGTTCGTGATGCGTATGTATGACAATGCGCGGATGATATTTTTCAGGAATTTCCCCTATGAAATTTCTGAGCTGCCGAGTAGAATATTTTGTCTTGCGCAAATGATAGGTCTGCAATCCCTGCTCAAACATATTCAGCAGGAAAGGAATTTCAGATTCTTTTTTATCGGAAGGAGAAATTAAAATTACTTTCATAAACACTAATTGCACTAATTTTCACGAATTAAAATCACAAATAAAAATCAATTGGTGTTAACTCGTGCTAATTCGTGGCTGATTTTTTTTACAAGTGTAATATCTTTTTCAATTCCATTGCCAACTACAATCACATCTGCTCCGGCTTTGCAAAGCGCTTTTGCTTTTTCAGCGGAGTTAATTCCCCCGCCAGCAATCAGCGGAACAGAAATATTTTTCTCTACGTTTCGAATGATTTTCTCACTTAAAGAATTTTTTGAACCACTCCCTGCCTCAAGATAAATCATTTTCATTCCCAAGAGTTCGCCTGCAATAGAAGTAGAAACGGCAAGATTTATATCTGAATTTTTTATCGGAGAAGTGTGTGTGATTTTCTGTGTTGAAATATTTTTCCCTCCGCCAATCAAAATATAACCGGTCGGAATAATTTCGAGTTTTGATTTTTTTAATTGCTTTGCTGCGCGAATGTGTTCGCCAATTAAATAATCCGGATTTCTTCCTGAGATAAGCGAAAGCAAAAGTATAGCGTCTGCCTTTTCTGAAATTTGTTCCCGGCTTCCCGGAAAAATTACCAGAGGGATTTTTGTATTCTTCTTAATTGTGTTTACACAGCGATGAAAACTTCCGTTCTTTAATTCGCTTCCGCCAATGAAAATAAAATCCACTTTTGATTGGTTGCATTCATCAATAACTTCCGGATTGAATTTATCGGGGTCAATGAGAACAGCGAAAAGTTTTTTGCCTTTCTGTTCACAATTGAGAATATAGCGGAAGATTTCTTTCACAAGGTGAAATTATTCATTCAGGACATATGTCAGCATAAACTCTTTTCCATCTGCTGAAATTTTTTCGTAATGCAGGATATATTTCTTTCTTTCCGAACCGAAAATAATTTCTCCCATAATTTTTCCTTTTCCTAAATATTCAAACGGTTCGACAAAAAGATTTTCTTTAAAAGTTAATTTTTTCTTCCCGTATAATTTATACAGCGATTCTTTCACGCACCAGTAAAGCGTGAGCTCTTCTTCTTTATGTCCGCGCTCCAGCGCTTTCAATTCCAAATCACTCATAAATTTTTCTTTAATCCGCAAAACATTAGGCTTGATTTGTTCAATATCAATTCCCGTTTCCTTTTCATCAATGATGAGCGCAAGAAGATTATGAGAATGAGAAATGGAAATATTTTTTTTTGAATTTTCTAAAAATGGTTTATTGTTTTCATCATACACTATTTTCAGATTTTTATTTCCTGTTATTTCTTCCAGCAGAATTCTTGAAACAAGCCATTCTTTTTTTCTATGCTCATAGGAAAAACCGTTCACAATTTTTAAATCTTCTTCAGAAAAATTTTTCATCTTCAAAAGTTCATCCACCGGTTCTGTAATATGCCAGATACTAAGTTTTCCCCTGTTGCCCGCGTTTCTGAGTAGGAACATTCCCATCCTGCAAAACTCCAAAAATTAAAGAAAAATCCTCCATTTTTTTCATCTAAAATTCCCTGTAAGAACTTATCGTGATTAAGAAATATTTTTACCTTCGGCAACCAAACAACAAAAGAAAAATTTATGGCAACTACCACAGCAAAAGCACCTGCGAAAGCAGCGAAAGCAAAATCAAACGGACACAGCAAAGCAGAAAATGAAATCAAAAAATTCATGGCAAAGGTTTCGGCAAAAGATCCGAACCAGCCGGAATTTTTACAAGCGGTAATGGAAGTTGCCGAAGCGGTGATTCCGTTCACTTTGGAAAATCAAAAATATGCTGACGCGAAAATTCTCGAGCGCATTGCAGAACCCGAGCGCCTGCTCCAGTTTCGTGTGCCGTGGGTAGATGATAAAGGAAGATTTCAGATTAACCGCGGTTTCCGAATTCAAATGAACAGCGCTATCGGTCCTTACAAAGGAGGTTTGCGTTTTCATCCTTCGGTAAATCTTTCCATCTTAAAATTTTTGGCGTTCGAACAGGTTTTCAAAAATTCTCTCACCACACTTCCGATGGGCGGAGGAAAAGGCGGAAGCGATTTCGATCCGAAAGGAAAATCAGATAACGAAGTGATGAAATTCTGCCAGTCGTTTATGACTGAACTTTCAAAACATATTGGTGATAATACAGACGTTCCCGCAGGAGACATTGGCGTGGGAGGAAGAGAGATTGGTTTCATGTTCGGACAATATAAAAGAGTGAGAAACGAATTCACAGGAATACTTACCGGAAAAGGTTTGCAGTATGGCGGAAGTTTGATTCGCCCGGAAGCAACCGGTTACGGCTGTGTTTATTTTGTTCAGGAAATGCTCGCAACGCGCGGAGATTCTTTCAAAGGAAAACGCGTGGTGGTTTCCGGTTCAGGCAATGTGGCGCAGCACTCAATTGAAAAAGTAAATCAACTCGGAGGAAAAGTGGTTACCGCTTCCGATTCGGAAGGATATATTTACGATCCGAACGGAATCAATGCGGAAAAACTTGCGTTCATCATGAATTTGAAAAATGAAAAACGCGGACGCATAAAAGAATATGTGAAAGAATATAAATCGGCAAAATTCTTTGCGGGAAAAACTCCATGGGAAGTTAAGTGCGATGTGGCGCTTCCATCTGCAACACAAAATGAACTGAACGCAACCGATGCCGAGTTGCTCGTGAAGAACGGATGCATTGCGGTTGGCGAAGGCGCGAACATGCCAAGCACTCCCGATGCAGTTACAATTTTCCAGAACAACAAAATTTTATTTGCTCCCGGAAAAGCTTCCAACGCGGGCGGTGTTGCAACTTCCGGTTTGGAAATGTCGCAGAACTCTCTGCGCCTTTCCTGGACGCGCGAAGAAGTTGATCAGAAACTTCACGGCATCATGAAAAACATTCATGCAACCTGCGTGAAGTACGGAAAAGATGGCGACTACATCAACTATGTGAAAGGAGCGAACATCGGAGGATTTGTAAAAGTTGCCGATGCAATGCTGGCGCAGGGAATGGTGTAATAAGAAAATTTCTGAAAGAATGGAATCCCATGAGAACATCATGGGATTTTTTTTTGAACGATTCCTATTTATTCTTAAAAAGAATAGAAATTTTTATTTCGTATTTTTATCAGTAAAATACAATCTTTGAAAATCTACGACAGCATAGAAAAATTTTCGGGTGTGAAAAATCCCGCTGTCACCATCGGCACTTTTGATGGCGTGCATTTGGGGCATCAGAAGATTATTCAGCAATTGAAAGAAAGCGCGGAATCTGTAAAAGGAGAATCGGTGATACTTACTTTTTATCCGCATCCGCGCATGGTGCTTTTTCCCGATGACGAGGACTTGAAACTGCTGAACACCGAAGAAGAAAAAAAAGAACTGCTGGAAAAATTCGGAGTGGAGCATTTAATTATTCATCCGTTCACGAAAAAATTCTCGCGCATTACTTATACAGAATATGTACGCGATATTCTGGTAAACAAACTGAAAACAAAAAAGCTCATCATCGGCTACAATCATCACTTCGGCAGAAACCGGGAAGGAACTTTTCAGAAACTGAAAGAACTCGCGCGCATTTATAATTTTGAACTGGAAAAAATTTCTGCTCAGGTGATAAACAAAGTTGAAATCTCTTCCACCAAAATCCGAAAGGCATTAATGGGCGGTGATATTAAAATTGCGAATAAATTTCTAGGTTACGAATACTCTATCAAAGGAAAAGTTGTTAAAGGAAAAGGATTAGGCAAGCAACTCGGCTATCCAACGGCAAACATCCAAATAGATGATAAACATAAACTGATTCCTGCTGATGGGATTTATGCAGTGACTGCTGAAGTAGAAAACAAACTATACAACGGAATGATAAGCATTGGCTTCAATCCGACAATTGGCGGTGATAAAAAAAGTATTGAGGTTAACATCTTTGATTTTGAAAAAGAAATTTATGGCGAAAACATTCGTATCTTTTTCAAACAGAAATTACGAGACGAAAAAAAGTTTGACAGCATGGAAACATTGAAGAAAGCCATTGACGGAGATAAAGAAAAAACGTTAAAGATTTTGAGCGCATGAAATCATTTATAAAAATACTTCTGCCTTCTGCCTTCTCCCTTCTGCCTTCTTTTCTTTTCGCCCAACTTCTCGACTCCGCACAATTCAACGCTGCAAAAATATATACCCATCTTAATGAAGCGCTCGAGAATCCGGATAAAGTTTATCGCCTTGACCTTAGTAAAAAGAAATTGAAAGTTTTTCCGATGGAAATTCTCAAATGCAAAAATCTTCAGGAACTTAATCTCAGTAAAAATAAATTGGATTCTCTTCCGGAAGAAATCGGACTGCTGACCAATCTGCAAGTGCTGAATGTTTCAGGAAATAAATTACAATATCTTCCTGATTCTATAGGAGAATTAAAGAATCTGAAAAAACTGGTTGGCTCTCGCAATTCTTTAATTGCGCTTCCCAAACGCATAGGCGATCTTGAAAGCATAGAAATCCTTGACTTGTGGGAAAATGACCTCTCTGTTTTTCCGGAAGAACTTTCCAAACTAAAAAAACTCCGCTGGATGGATCTGCGCGTTATCATGATCGATGATAACCAAGAAGAACGTATCCGCCAGCTTCTGCCGAAAGCAAAAATATTTTTCTCACCTAATTGCCATTGCGTGACGGGGTGAAATGTTGATAAGCCAGATTTTCTTTTCTCAATATTTTTTTCATCTTTGGCACAGAAAACTTATAGGGGTGTTTGGGCATAATGTCTGAACTGAGAGCAAACCCTTGGAACCTGATTCAGGTAATTCTGACGCAGGGAATAAGTGAAAAATCTCTCCTTAAGTTTTCCTGTTATCACCCTGAGCGAAGTCGAAGGGTCTGTTTAATTATGAATCTGACTATAAATAATGAACAAAAACAATTCTCCGGAAAAAATATTTCCGAATTGGTGGAATCATTAAATATGATTTCCACAAATGGGATTGCTTTAGCCGTGAATGAAAAAGTAGTTCCGAAAACTGAATGGGAAAAATTTCAACTGAATGACAACGATAAAATATTAATCATAAAAGCAACGCAAGGCGGATAATTAACCGTCATTGCGAGCGAAGCGAAGCAATCTCACAGAATTTTTTTGTGGGATTGCTTCGGGCGAAACGCCCTCGCAATGACGAATAAAAAATAAAACTATGAAAACCGAAAAACTCCCAACCAGCGCGACTATAACCCGCGAACCATTTCCCAACTCCAAAAAAATTTATGTGAGCGGAAACATCCATTCCGACATAAAAGTAGCGATGAGAGAAATTGAAATCTCAAGCGGTATCGCTTCCAAAAATGGAAATGGAAACGCAAAAGAAAAATATATTGCTTACGACACAAGCGGTGCGTTCACCGACCCATCAATAGAAATTGATTTGCAAAAAGGAATTCCCCGTTTGCGTTCGCAATGGAAATTTCAGAGGAGCGGAAAAAATATTTCTCAAATGCATTATGCACGAAAAGGAATTATCACTCCCGAAATGGAATATATTTCCATTCGTGAAAATGTTTCTGTTGAATTTGTGAGAGACGAAGTCGCCCGCGGACGAGCAATAATTCCTTCCAACATCAATCATCCCGAAGCGGAACCGATGATTATCGGAAGAAATTTTTTAGTGAAAATAAATACCAACATCGGAAATTCTGCAGTGAGTTCTTCCATTGAAGAAGAAGTGGAGAAAGCGGTTTGGAGTTGCAGATGGGGAGGCGATACGCTGATGGATTTGTCAACGGGAAAAAATATTCACGAGACGCGAGAGTGGATAATCAGAAATTGTCCTGTGCCCGTGGGAACTGTTCCGATTTATCAGGCGCTTGAAAAAGTAAATGGCAAAGCCGAAGACCTTACCTGGGAAATTTTCAGAGATACATTAATTGAGCAAGCCGAACAAGGCGTGGATTATTTTACCATGCACGCTGGAGTTTTGCTTCGCTACATTCCGCTTACGGCAAAAAGAGTGACGGGAATTGTCTCGCGAGGCGGAAGCATTCTCGCAAAATGGTGTCTCGCTCATCACAAAGAAAATTTTCTTTACACGCATTTTGAAGACATCTGCGAGATTATGAAAAAGTATGATGTTGCATTTTCTCTCGGTGATGGATTGCGTCCCGGAAGTATTGCTGATGCAAACGATGAAGCGCAGTTTTCAGAATTGATTACGCTCGGTGAACTCACAAAAATTGCGTGGAAGCACGATGTGCAAACGATGATTGAAGGACCCGGGCATGTGCCGATGCACCTCATAAAAGAAAATATGGATTTGCAATTGAAGCATTGCCACGAAGCGCCATTTTACACGCTCGGTCCGCTCACCACCGACATCGCGCCCGGCTACGACCACATCACTTCTGCCATTGGCGCAGCGATGATTGGCTGGTACGGCACTGCGATGTTGTGTTATGTAACTCCGAAAGAACATCTCGGGTTGCCGAATAAAAAAGATGTGAAGGATGGAGTGATTGCTTATAAAATTGCCGCGCACGCTGCCGACCTTGCTAAAGGACATCCCGGAGCGCAGTTGCGGGATAATCTTTTGAGCAAGGCGCGTTTTGAATTTCGCTGGGAAGACCAGTTTAATTTATCGCTCGACCCCGACACGGCAAAAGAATTTCACGATGAAACTTTGCCGCAGGACGGAGCCAAGACCGCGCACTTCTGCTCTATGTGCGGACCGCATTTTTGCTCGATGAAAATTACTCAGGATGTTCGCGAGTATGCAGAAAAAGGAATGCTTGAAAAGTCAAAAGAGTTTGCCGAAGCAGGAAATGAAATTTATGTTAATGAATAAAAAGTTTTTGGGCGTTCCCCTCGGATTCCCCCTTGATGAAGGGGGAAAGTTTCGGCTTTGCGAAACAGGGGGATGTCCTCGGGTCGGGCTATTCGCTGCAATCCCTGACCAAAGCGTCAGGGGATTTCCGCTGCTATCCCTAACGCAAATACAAAATTGCAGTTTCAACTTTTGTGTTTTGTTTTTCTCATTAATATTTTCTTTGCCGTCTTTTTCACAGATAAATAAAAAAATTGATTCTCTAAAAAGAGTATTAGAAATCACTGCTGTTGATTCAACAAAAACGAATTTATATCATGCTATTGCTTGGCAATATCTTGAAATCAATCTAGACTCTGCAATGCTTTACGATGGAAAAGGATTAGCATTAGCAAAAAAAATAGGATTTGCAAAGAGAGAAGCCTATTTATTAGATTTGGAAGGATATATTAACCTGTATAAAAGTGATTTTGAGAAGGCAATCCAACTTCATATTGACGCTCTAAAATTACATGAGAAATTAGGCGATAAGATGGGATCAACAAGAAGCATTAATGGAATTGGATTTGTCTATGATATGCAAGGGAATTATGACAAAGCAATTGATTATTATCAGCAATCTCTAACCATTTTAAAAGAATTGAAAAGTGATCTAGGTATAGCATCTTCTTTAAACTACATAGGAAATATTTACAGAAAGAAAAAAGATTATCAAACTTCATTAAAATATTTATTTAACGGACTTAAAGTAATTGAAAAAAATCCTGATCCTGAATTTCGAGCATCTGCTTATTATGAAATTTCCAATACATATTTTGAAAGTGGTCAATTAGATTCATCTATCAAGTATGCTTTGAAAGTCACAAAAATATATGAGAGCATGAAAGATACAATGGCTGGGCGATATGCTGATATGTTAAATACGATTGGTTCTATTTATAAGAAACAGGGGAAATATGAGCAAGCAATCAAAATTTGCAACGCGAGTTTCTTAAAGGCAAAGAAAATTGGAATTATTGATGTTATGAAAGAAGCAAGTAGGACTCTATCGGAATCGTATTCTAATATAAAAGATTTTCAAAATGCTTACAATTTTCAAAGTATATATTCCAAAATTAAGGACAGTACTTCTACAGGATCTCAGGTTGCACAATTAGAAGCAAAATTTTTGAAAGAAAAAAATGACGCTCTCCACAAAAAAGAAATTGAGCATCATGAACAGATTGCAAAAGAAGAAAATTATAGAAAGAATATTATTATCTGGTCAGTTGTTGCCGGACTATTCCTCATCATTCTGTTTTCCATTTTTATTCTTAACCGTTGGCGCATTACAAATAGACAAAAATCAATAATTGAAAAACAAAAATTAATAGTTGATGAGCAAAGAAAATTAGTTGAAGAAAAAAATAAAGACATTACCGATAGCATTAACTACGCACAGCGCATACAGCGGGCATTGCTGGCGAGTGATTCACTCCTTGCCCCTGCCCTAAAGGGAGAATTTGCACAGGATTATTTTATTCTCTTCAAACCAAAGGATATTGTTTCGGGCGACTTCTACTGGGCTACAAAAGTTTCCTCCCCTAACGGGGGAGGTCAGGAGGGGGCTCGGTTTTATTTAGCAGTATGTGATTCAACCGGGCACGGAGTTCCCGGAGCGTTCATGAGTTTATTAAATATTTCTTTCCTCAATGAAGCGATTAATGAAGAAGGATTAATTCAGCCGAATGAAATTTTTAATCACGTTCGCCAGCGCTTGATTCAAAATATTTCCCAGGATGGAGGCAAAGACGGAATGGATGGAATACTAATTCAATTAGAAATTAAAAATGAAAAATTAAAAATTGAATATGCAGCCGCGCACAATGCGCCAATTTTAATTCAGGACGGAAAACTTATCGAACTCGATGCGGACAATATGCCCGTAGGTTTGAGCGACAGAAAAAATTCTTTTACGCTTAGGGCTGTTGAACCTCAAACTTCAGACCTCAAACCTCAAACCTTGTATTTGTACACCGATGGCTTTGCCGACCAGTTTGGCGGTCCGAAAGGGAAAAAATTCAAATACAAACCGCTTAATGATTTGTTATCGGTAAACAGCAACAAACCAATGAATGAACAAAAACTTATTCTCGAAAAAACTTTTGAGGACTGGAAAGGTAATCTGGAACAGGTGGATGATTTGCTCATAATCGGAATTAAAATCTAAAATGAAACTCATCGTCATATCATCACCAGAAAATATTCCGAATGAAATTGGAATAATAAATTCTCTGTTTGAAAACGGGTTGGAAATTTTTCACATACACAAGCACGATTTTTCAGAGGAAGAAATAAAAAATTATTTTGGAAGGTTTCCAAAAAAATATTCCTGCAGAATTTTTTATCATTCACAGTTTCCAAAATTTTATTCGCTGAATGAATTAGATAATTATTATAAGAAATATGAATATGCTTTCCTCTCCCCCATTTTCGACAGCATTTCTAAAATTAATTACAAATCAAAATTTGATTTACAAGAAGTGAAAGAAAGAATTAAACACAAAAAAATTATTGCACTTGGAGGAATTGATGAAGATAAAATTTCAATCTGCCATAAACTTGGTTTTGCAGGAGTGGCTGTTCTCGGAGCAATATGGAACAGCCCAAATTCTATAGAGAAGTTTAAAAGATTAAAACTGCTTTGTCATGCTGAACGAAGTGAAGCATCTGTTTTAGATTCTTCGCTGCGCTCAGAATGACAGAACCATTATGCCAAAAGAAAGACCTTGTGTTTTAAGTATTGCCGGCTTCGATCCCAGCGGAGGCGCGGGAGTTCTTGCGGATATAAAAACATTTGAACAGCATATGGTTTTAGGAATGGGAGTTGTCACCGGATTAACTTTTCAGAACGATTCCGAATTTGATGGAGTGAAATGGATTGAGACCAATGAAATCATAAAACAGATTGAAGTTCTTACGAGAAAATATAGATTTCAGTTTGTGAAATTTGGAATGATAAAAGATTTAGAAACTCTTGAACAAATTATTTCCTTTTGCCAACTGCCGACTGCCGACTGCCGGCTGGTTTGGGATCCAATTCTACAAGCAAGCGCAGGATTTGAAATTCATAAAAACTTTGAAAAAGAAAAACTCATTTCCATTCTCAAAAATATTTATCTCCTCACCCCCAACACCGATGAAATAAAAATTCTTTCTGGAGAATCAGATGAAATGAAAGGAGCAAAAGAATTATCAAAATATTGCAATGTATTTCTGAAGGGCGGGCACAGCGAAAAACAAAAGGGGAAAGATTTCCTGTTTACAACAGACGGAAAGGTTTTTCCATACAGAGCAAAGAAAATTTCAGCAACAAGAAAGCATGGAAGCGGATGTGTACTATCTTCGGCAATCACGGCAAATCTATCGAATGGAAATAATCTTCAGCGCTCTTGTCTGAAGGGAAAAGATTACGTGACAAAATTTTTATCGAGTAATAAAACATTGCACGGCTACCACAAAAATTGACTATGGAGGAATTATATAAAAAACTTCTCGAAGGAAATAAAAAATGGGTTGCTAAAAAACTCAAGGAAGAACCCAACTTCTTCAATGATTTAGCAAAAGGTCAGCAACCGGGGGTGTTATGGATTGGCTGTTCGGACAGCCGCGTTCCCGCCAATGAAATCACCGGAACAAAATCAGGCGAGGTGTTCGTACACCGCAACATTGCAAATATGGTCGTTCACAATGACACAAACTTGCTGAGCGTGCTTGATTTCGCGGTGAACATTTTAGAAATAAAACATGTGATTGTTTGCGGACATTATAACTGCGGAGGAATTACTGCCGCGCTCAGCAACAAACATTATGGAGGAATGATTGACAACTGGCTCAGCAATATTAAAGATGCGTACCGACTTCACAATAAAGAACTGGATAAAATTTCTGACTTGGAAAAAAGAAATCGCAGATTGACCGAACTCAATATCATCGAACAGGTTTACAATCTCTGTAAAACATCTATCATTCAACGTGCCTGGGAAAAACATAAGCGTCCGCACGTGCACGGATGGGTGTATGATGTTTCCAACGGACTAATAAAAGATTTGAACGTAACGGTGCGCGATGATTCCGAAATGCACAGCATTTATAAAATTGCTTTCAGGTGATTTCCAGATTTCATTACATCACACAGGATATTTTGAATTTTTCTCACTCGCAACTTGCCGAATTCGCCTGCAAAGGCGGAGCAGATTGGGTTCAACTCAGGGTGAAAAATAAATCTTTTGATGAGTGGAAAAAAATTGCAGAAGAAACAAAATTAATTTGCCTCAAGTACGGAGCAAAATTAATTGTCAACGATAATATTCAGATAGCAAAAGAGATTTGTGCAGATGGAGTTCATCTTGGAAAAGAAGATATGAATCCGAAAGAAGCGAGAAAAATTCTTGGAAATAATATTATTATCGGAGGCAGCACAAATACAATTGACGATGTAAAAAAAAGAATTGAGGAAAGTTGTGATTACATTGGAGTTGGTCCGTTTCAATTTACATCAACAAAAGAAAAACTGAATCCTGTTCTTGGATTATATGAAATAAGAAAAATCGCTGAGCAGTTCGGAAATAAAATTCCGATGATTGCGATTGGAGGAATTAAATTAGAAAATATTGAATCCTTAATGCAAACCGGAATTCACGGAGTGGCGGTTTCATCGGCTATAAATCTGGTGGAAGATAAAATTGAAGCCACAAAAAACTTCTGCCACAGATTACACAGGTTCTCACAGATGAAAAAAGAATCAGTGTAAATCTGTGAAATCAGTGGCTATGCTGCTTTCAATCTCTTCAACTTGCTTCTGGAAAGTTTTTCTTTTGCGTAATCGAGTGTGATATGAAGTTCTTTTGTTTTTCCTTCCGAAGGAATTTCGAACATCGCATCTGTCATCACCGCTTCGCAGAGAGAGCGCAAACCACGCGCGCCTAATTTAAACTCTGTTGCTTTTTCTACTATGAATTCAAGCGCTTCATCATCGAAAGTAAGTTTCACTCCGTCCATTTCAAAAAGTTTTACATACTGCTTGATAAGCGCGTTCTTCGGGTCAGTGAGAATTTTTCTCAATGCGCTTTCATCCAGCGGAGCCAGATAAGTGAGCACAGGCAAGCGTCCGATGAGTTCGGGAATCATTCCGAATTTTTTTAAATCGGGAGGAGCCACATACTGCAAAATATTTTCTCTATCAATCGCGTCCATTTCTTTTGATGCAGCATATCCAAGCGACTGCGGTTTGATTCTTCGCGCAATCATTTTTTCAATTCCGTCAAACGCACCGCCACAAATAAAAAGAATATTGGAAGTATCCACCTGAATTAATTTTTGCTCCGGATGTTTTCTTCCGCCTTGCGGAGGAACATTCACCGTTGAACCTTCAAGCAGTTTTAGTAATCCTTGCTGAACTCCTTCTCCGGAAACATCGCGCGTGATACTTGGATTATCTCCCTTGCGGGCAATTTTATCAATCTCATCTATGAAAACAATTCCTCTTTCAGCGGACACAACATCAAAATCCGCCACTTGCAAAAGGCGCGCGAGAATGCTTTCCACATCTTCACCCACATATCCAGCTTCCGTGAGAACGGTTGCATCCGCAATGCAGAATGGAACGTTCAGAATTTTTGCAATGGTACGAGCAAGTAAAGTTTTTCCTGTGCCTGTTTCACCCACCAAAATAATATTTGATTTTTCAATTTCAATTTCATCTTGTCCTTTTCCTGTGGTGCGTTTCGGCTTCTGTAAAATTCTTTTGTAATGATTATACACGGCAACAGACAAAACTTTCTTTGCGTCATCCTGCCCGATTACAAATTCATCCAGATGTTTTTTGATTTCGCTTGGCTTCACAAGATTCAAAACAAAATGAGAAGATTTTCCTCCCTTTGCTTTCAGTTCCTGCTTCACTACTTGGTGTGCCTGCTCGGTGCAATGATCGCAGATGTGTCCGTCCAAGCCCGACACCATCACGTTAATGTCCTGCTGGTCTCGCCCGCAAAAAGAACATTTTATATTTTTCTGACTTGCCATAAATTATTTTGTTGTGCGTACAAGAACTTCGTCAATCATTCCGTAATCCTTTGCTTCCTGCGCGGTCATCCAGTAATCACGGTCAGAATCTTTCCAAACTTTATCGTACTCTTTTCCGGAATGTTTCGCAATAATTTCATACAGTTCTTTTTTCAGTTTCTGAATTTCACGCGCTGTGATTTCAATATCTGATGCCTGTCCTTCCGCTCCGCCCATCGGCTGGTGAATCATCACGCGTGCGTGCGGAAGCGCGCTGCGTTTTTTCGGTTCGCCCGCGCACATAATCACTGCGCCCATACTTGCTGCCATTCCTGTGCAAATAGTTGCAACATCCGGAGCGATGTATTGCATCGTATCATAAATTCCAAGCCCTGCGTAAACTGAACCGCCCGGAGTGTTGAGGTAAATCTGAATATCTTTTTTTGCGTCAACTGATTCTAAAAATAAAAGCTGCGCCTGAATAATATTTGCAACGTAATCGTTGATGGGCACGCCAAGAAAAATAATCCTGTCCATCATAAGGCGGGAGAACACATCCATCGTTGCCACATTCAACTGGCGCTCTTCGATAATCGTTGGAGAAATATAATAGTCACCGCGAATCGTACTGCTGCTTAGTTTCGTGTAAGCATCCATAGTCAGACTGCTAATGCCTTTGTGTTTGGTTGCATATTTTCTAAATTCGTTTTGGTCAAACATAAAAAAATGATTTATTAATTAATGTGTATGTTCTTTCGTTTTGAAAAACTCATCGTAAGTTACTTCTTTTTTCTCTATCGTGAAAGTATTTTTAAAAAGGTCAATTAACTTTTGGTCGTATAATCTATCGTAAGCATTGCGAATTTGTTTTTCATCCGCCATAACTTTTTTTACAGAATCTTTCACCGTTGCTTCATCCGCGTTTGCCATTCCGTGTTTTGCAAAATTCATTTTCACAAGATTCGTAACGTAATGCTCCACTTCTTCCGAAGTAACGGCAACCTGGTATTTTTTCAGCAAATAATTTTCGAGCAGCTGCCACTTGAGCGCGTCTGAATAGGAGTGATATTCTTTATCAACTTGCTCAACAGAAATTTTTTCTTTATTTGTGGCGAGCAAATATCTTTTCAGAAATTCTTCCGGCAAAACGAGATTTGTTCTTTTCAAAAGTGATTCGACCACTTCATTCATAAATTTCCTGTCGCTGTCCGAAACAAACATCACGGCAAGCTCTTCGCGGATTTTATTTCTGAATTCTTCTTCGCTGTTTATTTTTCCAGGACCATAAATCTTATCGAAGAGTTCTTGATTCACTTCCGCCTGGACAATGCGGCTGAGATTTTTCAAACGGAATTGAAGAGAAAGTCCGGAAAGTTTTTCTGCAGGCAACTCTAATATTTCAAAAAGATATTGCGCATCATCAGAAAGATTTTCGAGAACAACTTTATCTTCTTTCTTCAGTCCAACAAGTTTTGCTTTGTTCTGCGCGTTGGTGATTTTGGAAATATCGAGCAGCGTGGTTTTGAAAGCTCCTCCGGGAACAACATTTCCTTCTTTATCCACTTCGGTGAAATCTCCTATGAGAACATCTTTTTCTTCACTCGCTTCCGGATGAATCACCTGACCGTAATTCCTGCGGAAATAATCCACGTGCTTGTTGATGAGTTCGTCATCCGCCTTCACAGTATAGTACGGAAATTTTTCTTTAGAAGAAAGTTCAATGTCAATTTTTGGCGCGAGCCCGAGGTCATACTGAAATTCAAATTCCGTTTGGTTATCAAAATCAATATGTGAATCTTCTTTCGGAAGCGGGTTGCCGAGAATGTCAATTTTATTTTCCGAAATATATTTATGCAGCGATTCTGAAAGCATATCGTTAATTTCCTCCACGAGAATATGTTTTCCGAAACGCTTCTTCACCAAATCCACCGGAACTTTTCCGGGACGGAAGCCGGGCAAATCAACCTTCTTCTGGTATTTTTTCAGCGCGTTGTTGTACCGCTGAAGATAATCCGAAGGCGTGATTTTCACTTTCAAAACTGCGTTCAAATCATCCACATTTTCTTTGACAATGTCCATAGTATATAATAAGGTATAAGGACGGCAAAGATAAAAGAAAATGGGTGATGAAGTTTTGGGTGAAAACTGTAAAAATTTTACGTATAAAATTTAATATCTGGTCACCAGCGCAACTCTCTGCATTTTTTTCAGCGCGCCATTTTTAACAAAGGAAACTGTTCCGTTTTTTTCGAGCACGAGTTCGATTAAATCATCCACCGCATCATCGCGCACTTTTAAACCTAGAATGTTGGACGACTTCGCGTAAATTTTTTCGCTGTCGGGTTTCTGAAATCCCGGCTGGCGAAAATCTTTTTCCACTACGAGCAGCAAACCTTTTCCTTCTTCCGCATTTCGCCAAACATCTTTCAACCCCATAACCAAACCTCGCGTCTTGATTTTATTTTCCAACTCTTTTATCAAAACAGTTTCCGAATCGCGCTGATGCTGTAAAACTTTTTTCCAGGTTTTCATTTCAAACTCTTCTTTCTTTTTGTCGGAATAATTTCCCGCCACCTGTGTGATTATTTTTTTCTGATACTTCGTTACTTCGAGAAAGCTGCTCAGGCATTTCGCCACACCGGAAATTATGATGGGAATTTCTCCTGTCAAATATTCGGGAAGCACAGCATCAACGGTTCTATAAAATTCTTTCAGCCGGATAATTTTTATAATGCTCGTATCTTTTTCCGTGCTCTTGAGCGAATTGCCGTAAGAACTTCCACGTGCGGGCTTGTTGTAAATAAAATCGTCTTTATATTCCTTCGGAAAATTTTTATCCGCGATTTCCCTATGAATTCCATCCTTCCCGATAAACAACCTTGCTGAATTTAATGTGAGCACCAACACAAGATATTCCGCCATGTAATGTTCCTTGTAAAGCATATCGCGGATTTCAAATGAATCGCCAATAATTATTTTCTCTGTTACATCAAAAGGAAAATAAACTAAGTGTGCAATGTTTTCCGAAACAAAAATTCCAACTCCTTTTCCGCTGTGAATAAAATTAATTTTATCGTGAAGTTTAGTAATCGTATCCGAAATTTTTTTCAGAAGTGCTGCCTGCGTTTTATCTTTTGCCCGGATTTGCTTGAGTTGCTCTTTAGCTTTTTTGATTACGTTTTTTACCCTGGCAGGATTCTGATTTCTTTCCGGAGAAATTTTATACATAGGAGTAATAATGGAAATGCAGAGCTTTCCCGCTTCTTCAAACATTTCCTGCAATTCAGGGCTTGTAAATTTTTTCTTCACAAAAAGAATTTAATAATCTTCTATCGGCGCCACTATTTCCTTGTTGAGCATGTTTTTTATATGCCGCATTTGCCCGGCACTCATATTATTTTCCAAAACAAAAAACACCGCCTGCAAACTTTCTTCGATGGATTCGGCATCAGGAAAGTCGGCAAAGGCAGCAAGCCCGTCCCTATCATAAATGTAATCGAGGAATTCTTCTTTGTGGCGGAGAATCACAGGCGTTTTTGAAATATCATATTGGTCGAGCCAGATTGCCTTGAGCATCATCGGCAAACCTTGCGCAAACTGAATGGAATCATCTGCCGGCAAACGGTCGCGCAGCGCGTGAAGCACTGCGCGCGTAATCCGCGCAGCGCGGTTGCGGTTGGTATTTAATTCTTCGGCAACATCTTTTATAAAACGGTTTCCTTCCGAAGCGTATTCTTCAAAGTTCATGGTTTTAATTTTTCTTCTGCGTTCTTCGGTGGAAGTTTTGTAAATGCGGTTCCATTTTTCATCCTCTACCCGCTGGCGTGTTCCGTTACCGAGTTCGGGTTTATAAAGGGAGCGAATTGCATTTTTGGTGGGTGAATGGTTTTTCATGAGATTATTTTTAAAATTGTTTTCAAAAAAGATACCTTGCTTAAATTTTATTCTCTGAGAAAAATAGTTCTCAGTTTGTCCTGCTAAATTCACAGTAATGAAAAGAAAAGGAAATGATAAAAATCATATACAGAAAGAATCCATGTCATTTTTTTCCGACAGGATTTTAAAAATACTTCAGCGAAAAAAGTTTTTGTAACTTCACGCTCCTTTAGAAAATTCATGGACTTGCTTCGATTTCTCACAGCAGGAAATGTGGATGACGGCAAAAGCACGCTCATCGGGCGATTGCTTTACGACAGCGGTTCTGTTTCAACCGATATTTTGCAGGCGGCAGAAAAAGCGAGCAAAGGAAAAAACAATCCCGCTAATGGCGGGACAGGCTCCGCGGAAATAGATTTATCGCTTCTCACCGATGGCTTGCGTGCCGAACGCGAACAGGGAATTACGATTGATGTGGCATATAAATATTTTACCACTGCAAAAAGAAAATTCATTATTGCCGACACGCCCGGGCATGTGCAATACACGCGCAACATGGTAACGGGCGCGTCCAATTCCAACCTTGCCATTATTTTGATTGATGCGCGCAACGGAATCACCGAGCAAACCTGCCGCCATTCCATTATCTCATCTATGTTCGGCATTCAGCATCTTGCCGTGTGCGTGAACAAAATTGATTTGATGAATTATTCTGAAAAAGTTTTCAATGAAATTGTTTTTGCCTATAACGAGTTTGGTAAAAAACTTTTCGTGAAGGACATTACCTATATTCCTGTCAGTGCAAAGTTTGGCGACAACGTGGTGGAAAAATCTTCAAAGATGCCGTGGTACAAAGGAAAAATGTTGCTTGCACATCTGGAAACTGTAGAAGTGGACAGCGATATAAATTTTTCTTCCTCGCGGTTTCCCGTACAATATGTGATTCGTCCGCAGAAAGATGAACTGCATGATTACCGCGGCTATGCCGGAAAAATTGTGAGCGGTGTTTTCAGAAAAGGAGATGAAGTGAAAATTTTACCGGCAGGAATTTCTTCCCGCATTAAGGAAATTGAAATGGCGGAGAAAAAACCGGATGAAGCATTCGCTCCTCAGCCGGTTGTAATTCATCTTGAAGATGACATTGACATCAGCCGCGGAGATTTGATTGTGAAAAAAGATAATTCCATTTCAACAACGCAGGATATTGAAGCAACTGTTTGCTGGATGAGCGAGCTCCCGATGAATGTGGGAGCAAAATTTTTAATCCGTCATCATGGAAAAACGGTGAAAGCATCGGTGCGCGATGTGCTTTACAAAATCAATGTGACTTCGCTTGAAAAAATAGAAGGAGAAAAATCTGTTTCGCTGAATGAGATTGCCCGCATTCAACTTCGCGCTGCCTCTCCCCTCGCCTTAGATGAATTTAAAATCAATCGCGCCAACGGTTCTTTTCTCCTCATTGATGAAAACACGAATGATACGGTGGGAGGTTGCGTGGTTTAAACTCACGCGTGCCTGCCTGCCGGTCAGGCAGGCACTTTATTCTTCAGCGAAGAAATTTCCACAGCAGCGTTTATGAAACCAACGAACAGCGGATGCGGATGCGCAACGGAACTTTTATATTCAGGATGGAACTGCACGCCAATAAACCAAGGATGGTCTTTGAGTTCTACAATTTCAACGAGCCCGCCTTCGGGATTTATTCCTGAAGCGAGCATTCCCGCTTTTTCAAAATCACCAAGGTATTCGTTGTTGAATTCATAGCGGTGGCGGTGGCGCTCGGAAATATTTTTTTCCTTGTAAACAGAAAAAACTTTTGTGTCTTCTTTCAGTTCGCAGGGATATGCGCCCAAGCGCATCGTTCCGCCTTTATGCGTAACATTTTTTTGCGCTTCGAGTAAATCAATTACCGGAGAAGAAGTGGCAGGATTTATTTCGGTGGAATGCGCATCGGTCTTTCCCAAAACATTTCGCGCGAACTCAACCACCGCGCATTGCATTCCCAGACAAATTCCGAGAAAAGGAATTTCATGTTCGCGCGCAAACTTAATAGCAGTAATCTTTCCTTCAATTCCCCGCTTGCCGAAACCGGGAGCGACAATCAATCCTGAAAGCCCGCCCAATTTTTCAGAAACATTTTCTTCGTTTATCCATTCCGAATGAATCCACTCAACATTCACTCGGCAATTATTCACAGCGCCTGCGTGAATCAATGATTCGGAAATTGATTTGTAGGAATCTTTCAGTTCAATATATTTTCCAACGAGCCCGACTTTCACTTCAAACTTCGGATGCTTCAACTTTTGAAGGAATTGTTTCCAATCTTCCAAATCAATATTTTCAGGAACGGGCAGGTGAAGTTTATTCAATACTACCACATCCAGTTTTTCTTTTTCCATCAGCAGTGGTACTTCGTAAATCGTGCTCGCATCAATCGCCTCTATCACCGATTCAGTTTCCACATTGCAGAAGAGCGCAATTTTTCTGCGGATGTCTTTGTTCAGTTTATGTTCGGTGCGGCAAACTAAAATATCAGGCTGCACTCCGTATTCCTGCAAAGTTTTTACCGAATGCTGCGTGGGTTTTGTTTTCAGTTCGCCTGTGGTGGATAAATAAGGAATAAGCGTGAGGTGAACCACGAGGCAATCTTTTCCGAGTTCCCATTTCATCTGGCGCACCGCCTCCACGTAAGGGAGCGATTCAATATCGCCAACCGTTCCGCCAATTTCCGTGATGACGATTTGATACTTATCTGTTTTTCCCAGCAAGCGTATGCGCGATTTTATTTCATCGGTGATGTGCGGAATCACCTGCACGGTTTTCCCGAGATAATCTCCGCGCCTTTCTTTATCAATCACGCTCTGATAAATTTTTCCTGTGGTAACATTGTTCGCCTGTGAAGTGGGAACAGAAAGAAATCTTTCGTAGTGTCCCAAATCCAAATCTGTTTCCGCGCCATCATCCGTAACGTAACACTCACCGTGCTCATACGGATTCATTGTGCCGGGGTCTACATTTATATAAGGATCTAATTTTTGAAT
>JACQAL010000041.1 GCA_016195025.1 Bacteroidota bacterium
AATGATGATGTAGTGTTAATGTTCGGTAATAACTCGCCACGAGTTATTCTGAACATTAATACTGTTGCTCTAAAACAAAAAATGTAACTTTAAACTCTAAACCAAAAATCGCCTTGTTGCGCTAAGGCCTTGAATGCACCCCAGTTAATATTCTTCCTGGTTTGATTTTCATAAGCTAAAGCGTATCCTGCACACGTCAATTGATATTTCATTTCAAACTTTTCACCAGTTTTAATGTCACCCACTATTGCAAATTCTGGTATCATAAAATCAGGTGTGGTTTGCTCGCTAATACCAATCTCTAGGGTATTTGGTTTGAGAGCCTCCTCAATTTTGACATCCGAAACATCTATATACCGAGATTGATTTAATATTGAATGTATCAACCTTGCTGCCAATTCGGCTCTACCCGCACTATTCAGTATCTTTAACAGCCATTTTGTATCGCCCTCCTTAGAACGATAAGAAGTAAGTTCAAGCTTGAGCAGTTCTTCAATAGCGGATTTTTCAGCATTAAAATATTCCTCGCTAAATTTTTTGCCGTCAGTATTTACCCCCTCATACTTTTTTTTATTAAAATCCACTGCGTAATCGTTGAGCTTATAAAAAAATCCTTCTGCAAATGTTCCAGTACGCCTGCCCCAATTTGTTGTGTCTTTAGCTTTAACCGCATTTGACCCCTTTTTAAAGTATAAGTCTCTTCTAGTCGGACAAATCCTATCGGCTATATTGCCAACTGATAAGGATTTAACCTTTTTCTCTTTCAATATATTGCTAAATTCTCCCGTTAAAAAGGAAAATTCGCCACTATATCCCCGATGAGTGATTCCATCAATAAAATCTGTTATTGATTCATCCGGGCGCGACAGATTCCACTTTGTGATTACTTCAAGCAAGTAATTATTTTTTTAATATTATAATATACTCGTTCTTTATAAGACCTCCTGTCCCATGCCTATTACTCATCATGCTTCTTTGTCTAATCCTATCTTTTAAAGTAACCACTTCATTAAATCCTAAACTTTCAGCTAAATCAGTAAGCAGGCGATAAGTTTTTGTTTGTTTACCAAGAACAATATTGTCTCCCATAATAAATATTGCATAGCCGCCTTTTTTCAAAACTCTGAATAATTCAATCAGAACTAGTTTCATATTTTCAAAATACTTGCTAACCATCACTCCTCTTCTTGCAGATTTACCATGAGCATACTTAACCAATGCATCTATTGACCTGATTTTAAAATGATCTATTGCAATGCTTTCTCCAAACATTTCCGAACCAACGGTAGCTTTTTCAAATACTGACAACTCGTTGTTAGAATAACCAAGCCACAATAATTCCAATTTGGTTGACCGAATATATTTTTGTGCGGTGAGATAAGGCGGTGAAGTAAGCACTAAACCTATACTTCCATTTGGCATTTTCTTAGCTCTGTCACTCTTGATATGGACAGACCCATTAGTAGAATATCTTATTGCTCTCGCATCATCCCAAATAATTTTTGCTTTAAGGTCATCGTGTTTAATTTCATCGATGAAATTAAGAATAGTCAACTTACTATTTTCCGATACTATTCTTTCAAAAAGTTGCCATACATCCGGCTTCTCAATATAACGCAAATATTTTTTTAATTTTTTATACTGACTTACATTGCGTTTATATTTATAAAGCTTTAAAAATACAGGAGGCGGAATATTAGGGTCTGCCTTAGATACCTTTCTAATTACTTTTGAAAAACATAACAAGAAAAAATCCTTATAATCTTGAGAAATATCTACTTTATTAAGTACATGTTTTAGTTTTGATAATTGATAAATTGCACTTCTTGAAAACCATAATCTGCTATTAATAAAATTATGTGTTATAAAACTTCCAGGTTTAGTATTGTGGTAAATCCTATCAATCAATAAAAGTGATTCGTTTAATTTTCTATTATCCAGTGGCGTGGTTTTTACTTTTGATATTAACCTTGCTAGTGGATTTATTTCAACACCAACAGCTGACCTTCTAACGAAAGGATTTATTATTGATTCTAATAATATTGTTCCGCTTCCTGCAAAAGGGTCAAGAACATTTCCTTTGTGGGATTCAAAATCTTTTAATGATAAAAGATAAAATGCAATATGAGGAGAAACTCTTCCGGGATAAGCATGTATATAGTGTATAGATTTATCTCTATACGCATATCCATTTAACGATTGCCTTGTGTTTTTTCTAAAATCAAAATAAACAGGATTTTTTCCCTGTCTTATATATTGCTTCGATAAATTTTTTAACTGGTATTCTCTAACTATATCAGACATGATACAAACAATTAATATATTTCAGAAAATACACTTGATAAAAAGGGCAAATACATCCACCATAATCAGATGATATTTTGCCCGTCCGAGAGCGAAGTTAAGAGAAAAATGAAAACAGAAGATTTATACATATTCCCCCTAATATTTCTTTAAGTAGCATTAAAAATTCAACTCGTTTCATAATCCCGTAAACATTTTCACAGATTAAACACTTTCATCTTGACATTAAGCCCCCAAAACCTACGTAATTTTAAAAGAAGAAAATGTTTGATAATAGTTAGGGAGCTGCTTCTCCATTTCTATATCATCATTATATGTCTGAAGCATCTCAAGAGATTTATGGCGGGTAAAATTTGCAACTGTAAGTAAATTTCCATTATATGCTTTTATTAATTCAGTAGTGAAGAAATGACGGAAGCCGTGTGTAGATTTGCGTATGGCAAGTTCTTTCAACATGTTTCCGACAACGAAGCGAATACCGCGTGTACTGATTCCTTTGTTGAAATTGCTGAAGCTGTAGCTTAATATCAGCACACCGTCTTTTAATTTGTGCAATTGTAAATACTCTTTTGTTGCATGGACTGTGAATGGATGAAGGTGAATTTTATCTTTATCTTCTTGTCCCTTCCCAAGTATATATGCAATGGAATGTATTAAATCAATATCACCAATTTCAAGACGAGAAATTTCTATTTCCCGAAGACCTTGAATTGCAAGCAAGCAAAATAGAACTTTAAGACGGGAATTTTCTTTGTTAATAGGAAGAGATAACAGGTGTTTATGAATCACCATAGCTTCATCAGGGGAAATCCCAAATTTTTTATGCCTTTTCCCCTGCTTGAATCCTTTAATATTGGCTGTTATGTCTGTTGGTATTAATCCTCTCTTAAATAACTCACGCAAAAATATTCTTGCAACAGCAAGATATTTATTCTTTGTGGATAGTTTAATGTCTATCCTTTTTTCCAAATGACGTTTAAAATGCAAGAACGTATCAGGAGTTATTTCTTTACCACCCAAATATTCTAAAAACATTCCGATACGGGATTTATAATCCTTTCGGGTGTTTTCATCAGCATCAATAAGATCAAGTATTTCCTCTGCCTTTTTTTTCAATTCACCTGCTGGCAGAGAAACTGGAACTATGGTTGAATTATTAATTATCATTAACCTTCTATTGTCGTCTTTTTCAAGGACGATTGTCCAAATGCTTTTTTTGTATCGTTTATTCGGATCTATTGGACATTCGTTTTTGTCCTTTGTCCAATTGTTTTAATTGCGGCTAGTTATTTTTTAGTTTCAATACAATGAACAAGTATCAAAATTTGCTCGTCCCAGCGTCCCAGACGTACCATTTACTCTGATTTTTAAGTTTTGTCCAATCCTTACATAAATTGTCCCGCTTTCTTTGCAGGATAGCCAAATATGAAATAAAATAAAAAAATCAGAATTAAAATATTTACTGCAACTATGAGCCATTGTCCCGGGGAGTTTTTAGCAACATTATTTGCAGGATTAGCAAGTGATTTTTTATCATCTGAATAATTTTCTTCTTCAATAGTTTCCCGGCTGTCTTCCATTTCTTTTGCAAGAGATATTTTTCTTGCGACTGAAGATTTTGGAATGCCTGTTTTTTGGCTGATCTCCCGTAAAGAAAATCCATCCTCATGCAGTTTTACTATTTCCTCTTGTTCATTCATGCCGCTTTTCTTTTGCAAAATGGAAAGTGATTTTCATCAGAAAGATAATTGCCGCACGTGGCTTTTACCTCATCACTAGAAAGTTCTTTCCGCGATAATAATTTTAAAGCAACTTTAGCAGCAGCAGCGCAAATGTTTTTGTTGGTGCTGCCATCCGGTCGGGTAAACAACTCTTCTGCTTTCGTCAAAAAAAGTTTTCTGTATAACCGCTGTTGTTTGGGGCTTTCAGAAAGGATACTGATTAATTGAGTTGCCAAATCGAAGTCATATTGAGATCCTCTGCTATTCTCTGTACCGGTAAACTTTTTTTCCGCACAAAAGCCGGCATACAAAACGGTGAGAAAATTTTCCAATCTATTTTTTTGGAATGGAGTTGTAAGACATCTCTCCGGAGTTTTAATAAACCAAATTGAATTTGCAAACTGTTCAGAAATCCGAACTTCGCCATTAGAAAAATATTTTTTCTCTATATTAACAGAATCAAATGGGACATTTAACAAAAGAGAAGAAACAGCATGCCCGCTTTCATGAAACGCTGTGCTTACCGTACTCTTGTTTTCGCAAAACATTGAATGGCTTTTCTTTTAGAATTGAATGGATCGAAATAAAGGAACATTAAAAACTTGTTTTCTTACTCAAAGTCATTTTCGCGAACTTTTCGTTTCAATGACGTATATTCTCCAATGGGGTTTTTGAAAATTTGGTACAACGACATTTTACTTGTATTGTTAAATGTTTTTTTTACTTCATCAGCAGGACAAAAATAATGTAGTTTGTCTGTAAAAATGCATTCACGTCCGGCATTTCTTTCCCATTTATGATGATTGCCTGAAGAGCGAACGAAGCACTCTCCAATGAATGAGCTGAGTAAATTTATTGTCCCGTCAGATAATTGCCCATTTCTACTCGGACATTTTTGGAGAAAGGAGATGTAACTATCGGCAGTAAGAATTCCAGCACTATCAAAATCTACCGGACGCTCATAGAAATATTCTAATAGCTCTTTTCCTCGGGATGCCCAAGGTTCTTTTAATTTTTCTATCTGTAATAGTTTTTTCATGGTAAATAATTTTTAATTGTTATTGTTGTTTATTCGCTTTGTCCAGATTCAGAAATTGGATTATCTCTTTCGCCCCGTTCGGCAATTTGTTTGACTACTTCCTTGATGAAAGAAATATCTTCCACCAATTCCAGTAATGTTGTTTGAGGAATTAAGTAATACTTCTGATTAATTTTTACTTTAACTGCGGTGAATTTTTTTTTCATGGTTAAGCGTTTTTGGGATTAGTATTTTTCTTCAGCAACAAATGTCATGAACGGATTCCATTGGAAAATTCAAAAAGCCTAATTTGTTTGCTATTTATTTATCACACTTTTTTTGCATGCGATTTTGCCATGTACGGAGAGCAAAGAGATAAAATAAAGAAATATCTTAATAAATTAGAAACATATGATAGACATATCTGGATAGGGTGAAGATTTGTATATCCAGCATTTTACTTACAAAACGCTCAGCTAATATTTGGTGGGCTATATTTTATTCCCAGTCTATTTTTAGTAGCCCATGTTCCACCATTTCTTTGTTAAGGTGAACGTATCGCATTGTTGTTTTAATATCTGAATGCTGCATAAGTGCCATTAATTTAAATGGTGCAATTTTCCCTGCAAGTATCGTCCCGAATGTATGACGGGCATACTCAAAAGTTAAGTTCATTTTTAATCCGCACGACAACGCTATACCCTTCAAGTTTTCATTAATATAACTTTCTGATAATTTTGGAAAAACTAACTCTTTATTCACATCATAATATTTTATTAAAATTATTTCTGGTCTTGAATACTTTGTCTCTTTTTCTGGAAATAACTTACTGAGTGGAAGTAAGGCGTGTTTCTTGGGTTTGTAAGTAATAAAATCCAAAATGAAATTTTCACCGTCCTTTCTTACATCTTTTGGCGATAGACGAGTTGCATCAGAAATACGAAGTCCGGTATAACAAGCAAATAAAAACATATCTCGCACAATAGATATTTTACTCTCAACCATACTTAAATCCAAAGCTTCGACACTGCGAATATCTTCAATAGTTAAAACCTCCATCTTTCTAGCCGGTATCTTTATTTTGATCCCGTTGCATGGATTGGGTTTTAGATAAATCCCTTTTCGTATGGCAACATTAATATTTCGTCTGATGTTTCGCTTGCATTTGTCTATGGTCGCAGGAGCTTTAATATCTTTTCTCAAATAATTCATGAATCCATCCATAAATGAATAAGAAAGATCTGAAAACATAATCTCTTTGTCATTGTTATAACTTTTAAACTTTACCATCGTGTTTCTGTGACTTACTTTTGTTTTTTCAGAAATTGAAAAATCATTTTCCATTTCAGTTTTTACAAAACCGGAAAATGAAAGCATTACATCTTCATCGTTACGGTACAACTCATTCAATCGAGTAAGTGAAATTGTTTCGTTCCGTTTAAAAAAAAGAGTTGCAATTCCGTCAAGTTTTTTCCACTCGTTTTTTATTTTTTGATTCAGGGTTACACTCTCCGGATGAATATCTTTAACGGAATTATGCTTTCCATCCCAGTGATTCGGTTGAACAAGAACTCCAGTAGAAAAATATTTTCTCTTTCTATGGAAGTAAGCAACGATTTCAACAGGAGCTTCCTTTCTATCGTTAAGTGTTTTTTTTCTGTTGTGAATAATTGAAAGTTGTATTTCTTTTTTCATAGGGTAAAGTATTTTGTGTTCCTTATGAATTACAAGGAACACATTAGGAACAAAAATATAAGTAAAAAAGGTAAACTACCCTAGGAAGATACCAGCAACGTACTAACAAAATAGCTATGAGATTCTTTACTTCTCATAGCTAAATGTGGGATTTGGTTGGATTTGTTTTACTACTTATGTTGGCCCGCCTGGGGTCGAACCAGGACTCTTCTGAACCAAAATCAGACGTGTTGCCAGTTACACCACGGGCCAAAGGGACGCAAAAATAAAAATAATACTCAAAGTTAAAGTTTGTTAAAGCAATTCTCAGGGAAAAATATTTTATACATTCGCCCGTTCAATTCTAAAATTTCCCTGTGGAACAAAAATATCAGAAGTTCAATAACATTCTCGGCTGGCTAATTTTCATTGCTGCATCTATTGTTTATCTCTCCACTATTGAACCCACCGCGAGTTTTTGGGATTGCGGTGAATACATCGCGTGTTCCTATAAATTAGAAGTCGGTCATCCTCCGGGCGCTCCACTTTTTATTTTGCTCGGAAGAATTTTTTCTCTTCTCTCTTTTGGAGATGTAAGTAAAGTTCCCTACATGGTGAATACGATGTCCGGCTTAATGAGCGCTGGAACAATTTTATTTTTATTCTGGACAATTACGGCTTTTACAAAAAGAATTATTGCCAATACTGCTGAAGAAATAACCGATGGAAAAATATTTGCTATTCTCGGAAGCGGATTAGTTGGTGCAATGGCGTATTGCTTTTCCGATTCATTTTGGTTTTCAGCCGTGGAAGGTGAAGTATACGCCTCTTCTTCATTTTTCACAGCAGTAATTTTTTGGGCAGTGCTTAAATGGGAAACAGTTGCAGACGAACCGCGTTCTGACCGCTGGATAATTTTAGTTTTCTTTTTGCTCGGGCTTGCCATCGGAGTTCATCTTCTCGGAATTCTTGTAATTCCTCCGCTGGTTTTTGTTTACTATTTCAAAAAATATAAAGTCACAAGAAAAAGTTTCATCATTGCCGGAATTATTTCTGTCGGAGTTTTAGGAATAGTTCAAAGCATAATAATTCCCTGGGTGGTTGAACTTTCTGCCAAGTTTGAATTATTGTTTGTGAATTCATTCGGACTTCCTTTCAACTCGGGAACCATAATTTATTTCATTGCTCTCATCGGAGCAATTTATTGGGGATTGCGCTATACGCAGAAGAAGAAAAAAGTTTTTTGGAACACCATGATTCTTTGCTTCACCGCACTGCTCATTGGCTATTCTTCTTTCTTCGTTCTCATCATTCGTTCCAAAGCAAATCCTCCTATTGATGAAAATAATCCGGAGAATGCAATTTCACTTCTCTCGTATCTGAAGCGCGAGCAGTATGGCGACTGGCCCATTCTTTACGGACAATATTTCAATGCTCCGCTCTACTATGGAAAAGATGTTGACCCGAATGCCGAACCGCTTTATAGCATTGACCGCGATGACCCCACTCCGCATTATGTGGATGGCGACCCGGTTTATGACCGCGATGAGAAGGCGGGAAAATATGTGGTGGTGGATGACCGCAAAGATTCCAAACCGAATTATGATAAACGCTTCTGCACTTTTTTTCCGCGTATGTGGAGCCAGCAAAGCAACCATGAGCGCGCATACAAAACATGGGCGGATATAAAAGGAATTCCCATCGCAATCAGAAATCCAAGTACGGGTGAGCCGGAAACGCTGATGAAGCCAACCTTTTGGGAAAACCTAAAATATTTTTGGAGTTACCAGGTAGTGCACATGTATTTGCGATACTTCATGTGGAATTACGCGGGAAGGCAAAACGATGTGCAGGGCCACGGCATTGAATATTCCAGCCGCATAGAAGGCAACTGGATTAGCGGAATTTCTTTTCTGGATGAACTTCGTTTGGGTCCGCAGGATAAATTGCCTGAAAGCGTTTCGCAAAGCAAAGCCAATAACAAACTTTATTTTCTTCCGCTTCTTCTCGGATTAATCGGGTTGCTTTATCACTATAAAAAAGATAAAGAGAACTGGTTTGTTGTGATGTTATTATTTTTACTTACAGGAATTGCCATTGTAATTTATCTGAATCAATATCCGTATCAGCCGCGCGAACGTGATTACGCCTATGCGGGCTCTACGTATGCTTTCGCCATCTGGATTGGAATGGGAGTTGCCGCCATCTGGGAATTTCTCGGAAAGAAAATGCAGAATGAAAAATTGCGCGCAATACTTACAACTTCACTTTGTTTTCTTCTTGTTCCTGTTATCATGGGAAAGGAAGAATGGAATGACCATAGCCGCGCGAGAAGATATACATGCAGAGATTTTGCTGCCGACTATTTAAACTCCTGTGCGCCCAACGCAATTCTTTTCACCAATGGCGATAACGATACATTTCCGCTCTGGTACGTGCAGGAAGTGGAAGGCATCCGCACCGATGTGCGTGTAATAAATCTTTCGCTGGCAAACACCGATTGGTACATTGCGCAGTTGCGAAGAAAACAATACGATTCGGATGTGATTCCGCTTTTGCTTGACCAAAGCAAATACGCGCAGGGTAACCGCGATTTTGTTCCCATTCGTTCGCGCCCCGAACTCAAAGACCAGTTTGTGAATTTGAAAGAAATGGTAACGCTGGTGGGAAGCGAAGATGCGCGCGCAAAAATTTCGTGGGGAGAAAAACCAATTAATTATTTGCCGACTACAAAATTCCGTTTGCCCGTTGACTCTTCAAACTTTTTGAAAACGCTTCAGAAAAAAATTGATAATCCCGCTACGCAAAATCCGAAAAATGATTCTTCGCTCACAAAAGAAATTTCCGGTTCCACTATTGCCCGCCATCCAAAAATTCTTCCCGCCATTGAATGGGACATGGGCAAGAAAGGATATATAATGAAAAATGATTTGCTCGTGCTCGACATTCTTGCGGCAAACAATTGGACTCGTCCGGTTTATTTTGCAGTTACGGTTGGACCTGATGCCTTTGTCGGACTTGAAAAATATTTTCAGATTGAAGGGCTCGCTTATCGGATTGTTCCCTATGAATTGCCTTCGGGCGGACAGCCGCGCGTTGCCACCGATTTGATGTACGAAAATATTGTGGACAAATCAAAATGGGGTGGCCTTGATAAAAATGAAGTGTGGATGGATGAAAACAATATTCGCATGGCGCTCACTATGCGGATGCAAATGCGCACGCTCGCCTTGTCACTCGTTCAGGAAGGAAAAAAAGATGCAGCGCTCAAAGTTTTGAGAAAAGAATTAGAAGTTCTTCCCGAAAAGAATGTACCTTATTATTGGGACCCGATTACTTATACTTATTATTTGATTCAGGCATTTTACATGGCAGATGGAAAAGAAGATGCAATAAAACTTTCAAAAAGATTTTTTGACATCATGGAAGAAGATACTGAATATGCATTGTCTGTCCGCAAGAAAGAACCCACTGCATTGCAGCCCTACCTCGATGACCGGCTTGACATGATGCAGCAATTAATTTCAGATGCGCACCGCTTTACTGCCGATGCCCATGCGAAAGAACTGGAAGAGCGTTTCAAAAAATATGAATCGCTCATTACGCAAAGTCCCGAGCAAAAACAAATGCCGCACAGGCGCAGATAATTTTTCTGAATGTATTCTGTTCGTCCGAATTGGCTGATGAGAAAATTATATCCGTCAGCTGTTTGGCGCATTCCCACCAAAGAGAAAAAAATTTTTCTCACGTTTGATGATGGTCCCGTTCCTGAAATTACTCCATGGGTTCTTTCCACACTGAAACAATTTAATGCTAAAGCAACTTTTTTTTGCGTGGGAGAAAATGTTGAAAAGCATCCGGAAGTTTTCCGGCAAATAATTTCAGAAGGACATTCCATTGGTAATCATACTTACAATCATCTTAACGGCTGGAAAACAAAAAAAGAAAATTATTTAGAGAACATCGAAAGATGTAATAGAATTATCAAGTCCCAAATTCCAAGTACCAAGGCGCAAGAAAAAAAATTATTCAGACCACCGTATGGAAGAATAAAAAACTCTCAATTCTCAATCCTCAATTCTCAATACTCAGTAGTGATGTGGGATGTGCTGAGCGGTGATTTTGATGCAACTACTTCCGAAGAAAAATGTTTGAAGAATGTTTTAACTAAAACAAGAGAGGGTTCTATCGTAGTTTTTCACGACAGCATGAAGGCAAAGAGAAATTTATTTTACACTCTTCCAAAATTTCTAACATGCTTTTTTGAAAACGGATACCAATTCAAGCATCTAAATTCATCGGACTTTTGCCGGCAGTAATCGAAAATAGTTGCATTCAAATAAAATAAAGACATACATTTGCCCTTCTTATTTTGAAATTAATTTTTTGATGAACTTATTGAAAAAAATTTTACTGCTTGTTTTTTTTCTTCCCGGATTTCTTTTCTCCCAGATAAATTCATATCCTTTCCTCGACAAAAATCTTCAGCCGATTCACATTCAACCGCCAACTAAAAAGTGCGAATACAAAATGGATGCAGGCGCTGAAGAATGGTGGCAAATTAACAAGTTGGTGAAAGATTCACTTTCAACACTTGCCTGCATGCCTCCCAATCCAACCAGTATTAATTGCGGACAAGTTATCTCTTTTAATCTTACTGCAACCGGATATGTTGGAGGAAATCCTACGAGTGGAAATGCCGGTTGCAATCCATGCTGCTACACCGGCTCGGATTTGGATTGTGATGGAGTGCAGGACGTTCCTTTCTCGGTAGAAAATTCACAATGGTTTAAGTATTGCAATAATGTTTGCTCATCGCAGACAGTAACCGTTTGTGCCGATGAACCCGGCACTGGTAATCAATGCAACATTCAGGGCGCCTGCTGGGTTGGTTCCACTTTTAATTCTACTACGCTGGAGTGTAGTAATCCACAATATCAATATTACGATAGCAATCCCGGTGGCGCTGCTGATGGGTGGTGTTTTAGCGGTGTAGTGATTCCGCAAGGTCAATGTGTTTATTTTATGGTGGATGGATACGCAGGTTCTACTTGCAATTCGGTGAGTGTTTCTGTTACTTGTCAATGCCCTTGCGTTACTCCGACTGTTACTTCTACTCAGAATAATATTAACTGCAACGGACAATGCACCGGTACTGCAACTGCGAGTGGTTCCGGGGCAACGGCACCGTATACGTATTCATGGAGCAGCGGGCAAACTACTTCTGCGGTAACAGGGCTTTGTGCCGGAACTTTTTCCGTAACTGTTACCGATGCCAACGGATGTTCAAAAACACAAACCATTACCATCACGCAACCCGCAGTTCTCACCGCCTCGGTTACCGGAACAAATCCCAACTGCAACGGTGGAACAGGAAGTGCCTGTGTAACAGCAGGAGGCGGAACTCCGAATTACACGTATGCATGGAATCCCAGCGGAGGAAATTCTTCCTGCGCTACAAATCTCTCCGCTGGAAATTACACAGTCACTGTCACCGATTCGAAAGGGTGTACGAAAACCGCAACGGTCAGCATCACTGCGCCTCCATTGCTAACGGCAAGCATCGGTTCATCCACTTCTATTAATTGCAATGGCTCTTGTACAGGAAGTGCATCTGTTTCCGCAGGAGGCGGAACTCCTGCTTATACATATTCCTGGAATCCGAGCGGAGGAAATTCTTCTTCAGCCACCGGACTCTGCGCGGGAAATTATACTGTCACAGTTACAGATTCAAAAGGCTGTACGAAAACTGCAACCGTCAGCATTGCACAGCCAACTACTCTTACTGCAAGCATTGGTTCATCCACTTCAGTGAATTGCAACGGTGCCTGCACAGGAACTGCATCGGCTACGGCAGGCGGAGGAAGCCCCGCATACACTTATGCATGGAGCCCGAGCGGAGGAAATTCTTCTTCCGCCACAGGATTATGCGCAGGAAATTACACCGTCACAGTTACTGATTCAAAGGGCTGCACGAAAACAGCAAGCGTAAGCATCACGCAACCCGCTGCGCTTACTTCTACTGCCACTTCCACAAATCCAAACTGCAACGGAGGAACAGGAAGTGCAACCATCACTGCAGGCGGAGGAAACCCTTCTTATACTTATTCGTGGAATCCAAGCGGAGGAAGTTCATCCACTGCCACAGGACTTTCAGCAGGAAATTATACAGTGACAGTTACCGATTCGAAGGGATGTACAAAAACTGCAACCGTAAATATTACTGTACCTGCTGCACTCACTGCATCTTCAACTTCCACTAATCCGAATTGCAACGGAGGAACCGGAAGTGCCTGCGTAACTGCTGGCGGAGGAACTCCCGCCTATACTTATGCATGGAGCCCGAGCGGGGGAAATTCTTCCTGCGCCACGGGTTTGTCGGCAGGAAATTATACGGTGACGGTAACAGATTCGAAAGGATGTACAAAAACTTCTACCATCAGCGTAACGCAGCCCGCAATTCTTACCGCTTCCATTTCTTCTACCACAAACCCGAATTGCAATACCGGAACCGGAAGCGCCTGCGTTTCTGCCGGAGGCGGAACTCCGAATTATACTTACGCTTGGAACCCGAGCGGAGGAAATTCTTCCTGCGCCACAGGATTATCGGCAGGAAATTATACGGTGACGGTAACAGATGCAAACGGCTGCACAAAAACTTCCACCGTCAGCATTACCCAGCCGGCTGCACTCAGTGTTTCGGTTACAACCAGCACCGCCACCTGCGGAAATAATAACGGAAGCGCATCGGCAACTGTTTCGGGAGGAAATCCCACTTATACCTATTCATGGAGTAACGGGCAAACAACTACAAACGCAACAGGGCTCACTGCCGGAACTTACACACTCACCGTTACCGATGCAAGCGGCTGCACAAAAACTGCGCTTGCGAATATTTCAAACACCGGCTCGCCCACTGCTAATATTTCTCCGGTTGTAAATGTTTCGTGCAACGGAGGAAGCAACGGCTCGGCAACTGTAAATGTAACTTCTGGAACTTCGCCATTCACTTATTTGTGGAACAGCGGGCAAACTACTTCAACCGTTACAGGATTATCGGCAGGAAATTATCAGGTCACAGTTACAGATGGCTTAGGATGTGTTGTGATTGTGACGGTAACCATTACGCAGCCCGCAGCACTTTCAACTACAGTTACTCCCACGCAAGTAAGTTGCAACGGAGGCAATAACGGAAGCGCAACAATTAATGTAAGCGGTGGAACTCCTAATTATACATATTCGTGGAATCCGAGCGGGGGTAGTTCATCTACTGCTACGGGATTATTGGCAGGAAATTTTACAGTGACAATCACTGATGGAAACGGATGCACAACAACCGCAACCACTGCCGTCACGCAGCCGAATGCTTTGACCGCGACAATTTCTTCCGCATCCGTGATCTGCAATGGAGGAAACAACGGAAGCGCATCAGTTACTGCGGGCGGAGGAACTCCGAATTACACTTACGCATGGAATCCAAGCGGAGGAAGTTCTTCTTCTGCCACAGGATTATCTTCGGGAAATTATACGGTAACAATTACCGATGCAAACGGATGCACGAAAACTGCAACGGTAAATATTTCTCAGCCCGCAGCGCTCACGGTTTCTGTTTCAGCAACAACGAATGCCTGCAACAATGGCAATAATGGAAGCGCAACCGTGAATGGAAGCGGAGGAATTCCTTCTTATACATATGTGTGGAACAACGGGCAATCATCACAAACTGCTACCGGGCTTTCTCCGGGAAATTATACAGCCACCGTTACCGATGCAAACGGATGCACTTCATCAGTTGTCGCAACGGTTACCAACAGCGGCATCACAGCAAATATTTCAGGCGCAACAACTATTTGCAGCGGAACGAATGTAACGCTCACCGCATCGGGAGGAACAAATTATTCGTGGAGCACAACTGCTACAACTTCTTCTATTGTTGTAAGCCCGACCACTACTACAAATTATTCGGTGATTGCTTCGAGCGGAAGTTGTGCCGATACCACATCGGCAACAATTACGGTTGCTCCATCGGTTACCGCAACTGTCACTTCCAACGCTGCAATTTGTATCGGAGATACTATTACGCTTACGGCATCGGGTGGAGGAAATTATTCCTGGAGCAATGGCTCTACTAATTCTTCGATTATGGTTAATCCAACTTCCACAACAAATTATTCTGTGACTGTTTCAAGCGGAAGTTGTTCGGATAATGCTGCAACAACTGTAACAGTAAATCCGCTTCCGACAATAACTATTTCAGGAAACACAACTATTTGTTCAGGCACTTCAGCAACGCTCACTGCATCGGGAGGAAATAATTATTCGTGGAATACGGGAGCGACTACTTCTTCCATCACAATTTCACCCAGTGCAAACACAAGTTACACGGTGAATGTAACCGATGCAAACGGATGTTCGAATGTTGATTCCATAAATATTAAACTTGATTCTGTGACTGCCATTGCGCCTTCGCAGTTCATTTGCAAAGGAGGAACCGCAACGCTCACTGCTTCGGGAGGAAATTCATATTCGTGGAGCACGGGTGCAACCACTTCTTCCATCATCGTTTCGCCAACTATGAATACAAGTTATACTGTAAATGTTTCGGATGGAATTTGCAGCGATACTGCGCTGGTGAATGTGAATGTCATTTCAACTGTGGCTGCCGCTATCAGCGGGCAAGATACCATTTGCGATGGAAGTGTTGTAACTCTTACAGCAACCGGAGGAACAACTTATTCATGGAACACGGGCGCTACAACTTCCACCATTGTAATTTCTCCGAGTTCAACTACAACGTATTCAGTGATTGCATCCATCAGTTCGTGCTATGAAGACACTTCATTCACTGTAACTGTTCTTCCTTCGCCATTGGCATCGGCATCTTCTCCTTCTACAATTTGTTTGGGAGGAAGCGCAACGCTTACTGCATCGGGCGGAGGAACTTATTCCTGGAGCAACGGTTCGACAACTTCTTCCATTGTTGTCACTCCGACTACAACTACAAATTATACAGTAACTGTTGCGAGCGCGAACGGATGCACCGATACTGCGAGTGTTTTAGTCACTACCACTCCGAATATAAATCCAACCGTAACTCCATTGGCAATCTGCCAGGGCGACAGCGCGCTGCTCACTGCATCGGGCGGTGGAACTTATTCATGGAGCAATGGTGCGACCACTTCTTCTGTATATGTTTCTCCGACAACAACTACTTCTTACACGGTTATGGTTGTGAACGGAGTGTGCACGGCAAGCGCTGTGGCAACTGTTACGGTTACGAGCAGTATTACTGCAACTATCAGCGGGCAAATGTCTGTTTGTCCCGGAGGAAGTACCACTTTATCTGCAATGGGCGGTTCCTCGTTCACGTGGAGTACAGGTGCAACTACTACTTCGATTGTTGTAACTCCGAGCGCGTCTTCAACTTATTCTGTAATTACTTCGAGCAGTTCATGTGCGGATACGGCTTCTGCAACTGTAACGGTGAATCCGAAACCTACTATAAATATTTCAGGACCTGATACTCTTTGCGTGGGTCAACTTGATTCGCTGGTTGCAACCGGAGGAATCAGTTACAACTGGAGCACAGGCGATACGAATGATACCATTCTGATTGCGCCAACAGTTACCACAAATTATTCGTTGACGGTTACGGATGCAAACGGATGTTCGGATACGGCTTCATTCACTGTGATTACACTTCCGAATATTGTTGCCAATGTTACACCTTCTGCAATTTGCCCGGGCGACAGTGCGGTGCTTAGCGCAACAGGCGGGGGAAATTATGTATGGAGTACGGGCGCGACCACTTCTTCGATTGTGGTTTATCCGACTTCAACAACTTCTTATACGGTGAATGTTACGAATGGATTTTGCTCGGCAAGCGCGGTGGCGACCGTTACTGTTACATCGAGCATTGTTGCAATCGTGAGCGGACCAAATTCAATTTGCAGCGGAAGTAATGCAACACTTACTGCATCGGGCGGTTCAGGATTTTCCTGGAGTACGGGACAAACTACCGCTTCAATTTCAGTTTCTCCCACAGCGAACACATCTTATACGGTGACTGTTTTCAGCGGCTCGTGCTCGGATGATACAACAATTACCATAACTGTAAATCCGTTACCAACTGCTGCAATTGCAGGTGCAACCTCAATTTGCGCAGGACAATCAGTAACGCTTACTGCAAGCGGTGGAACAAATTATTCCTGGAGCAATGGACAGACAGGTTCTTCGATTGTGGTTTCTCCGAGTTCAACTTCAAATTATTCGGTGACGGTTACTGATGCGAGCGGTTGTTCAAACGCAACTTCGGCAAGTATTTCTGTTTCCTCTGTAACTGCAAGCATTTCAGGCGCAGCAACTATTTGCGCTGGGCAAAGCGCTACACTCAGTGTATCGGGCGGAACAAATTATTCGTGGAGTAATGGTTCGACAACTTCTTCCATTAATGTAAATCCAAACACCACAACAAATTATTCTGTGATTGTTTCAAACGGAAGCGGATGTTTGGATACAGCAACAACAACCGTAACTGTTTCTTCTCCTCCGGCAGCATCTACAAATGGAAATGCTACAATTTGTTCGGGCGATAATGTAACGCTCACTGCATCGGGAGGAGGAAATTATTCCTGGAGCAACGGGCAGACAACTTCTTCGATTGTTGTAAATCCGGCAGCAAGTTCTTCTTACACTGTATTTGTTTTCGTTGGAAATTGTTCTGACACTGCAACTGCCACTGTAAATGTAAATGCCGGACCAACTGCGAATGCAGGAGCAAGTGTTACTATTAATATAGGAAACAGCACTATGTTGAATGGTTCTGGAGGAGGAACTTATAGTTGGGACCCTGCAACGGGATTAAGTTGTTCGAACTGTCAGAATCCCGTAGCGAATCCGAGCGTAACAACTAATTATTGTTTGTTTGTTACTGATGCAAACGGATGCGATGATTCTGCCTGCGTGACGGTTTATGTGAACTATAGTTTATGCAAGCCGATTTATTTGCCGAATGCTTTTTCCCCGAATGGAGATTTGGCAAACGATGTGCTTTATGTTTACGGCAACTGCATCAAGGAAATGAAACTTATCATCTATGACCGCTGGGGAGAAAAAGTTTACGAAGGAACTGACCCTGCGGAAGGATGGAACGGAGTTTACAACGGAAAAATTGAGGACTCAGCCGTATTTACTTATTATCTTACGTATACGCTTACTAACAAGGAAAGCGGAAGCAAAAAAGGAAATATAAGTTTGGTTCGCTGATTATTTTTTTCCAACCACCAACTCAATCATCTCTTCCTTCTTCAAATATTTATTTGCTAAATGCTGAAGTTGCTGCGGTGTAATTGATTTTATGGTTTCCACATAGCGGTCGTAATAATCGTAGCCGAGGTTGTGAAAATAAATTCCTTTGAAGCGGTCGGCAAGTGCAAAGGGTCCGTCAATGCTCCGCAGAAAAGTTCCGAGCATGTAATTGCGCACTAATGAAAGTTCATCTTCGGGAATAAGTTCGTTTTGAATTCTGTTCAGTTCAAAATAAATTTCCTTGAGCGCATCCTTTGTTACTTCCGCGCCCACCTCGGTTGAAATGGTAAAATATCCTTCGTGAGTGAACGACACCACCGCAGAACCAATGCCGTAGGTATATCCTTTGTCTTCGCGGATGTTTGACATCAGTCGCGAACCAAAATATCCACCGAACACCGTATTCAGCACAAGCATTCCCAAATAATCCTCGTGAGGTTTTGTGAAAAGTATTTTGCCCATTCTAATTGCGGATTGAATTGCGCCTTCTTTTGTAATGACTGTTTCGCCTTTTTGTGTTTTCACTTTTGCAGTTTCCGGTTTCTCATTTCCGGTTTTCAGTATGAAATTGCCAAAATATTTTTCTATCAACTGAAAAGTTTTATCTGTAACATTTCCAGCAGCAACAATAAGTATATCATTTGCCGTATAGAATTTTTTGTAGAAGTTGTATGCATCTTCTCTTTTTAATTTGTTAAAATCTTCTTCGGTTACATTGTGTCCGTACGGAAAATTGTTTCCAAAAAGAAGTTCTGCAAACTTCTTGCGCGCAACCATGCTTACTTTCTGATTATTGACAATGAACTTTTGTTTTTTATTCTGCACATATACTTTCCATTCTTCTTCGGGAAAAATGGAATCGGAAATAATTTCTTCCACTACCGGCAAAACTTTTTCCAAATGTTTGTTGAGAGAATAAATTCCAACCTGCGCAAAGTCGTGCGTAATTTCAGTTTCCAAAAATGCTCCGTAATAATCCACCGTCTCCGCAATTGCTTTGGCGGAATGTTTTGAAGTTCCTTCCTGTAGCATTGAACTTGCAGCCGAGCCAACAAGCGGAGCGGGCTGTTGCCACATTCCTGCGGGAAAAAGAATTTCAATCTTCACCAAATTCTGCGTGCCAGCTTTGATATGATAAACGGGAATATTATTTTTCAAATGAAACTCGGATGCGCGAATGAGTTCGGCTTTTTTAATTTCGTTGATGGCGGGAGCGTGAATTCTATCAATCATTTTCGATACATAAAAATGAATACGAATATACCGAATTAGAAACATTCAGCGCATTTAGAGATTGCCATTTGTTTATCTTTGCTTTCTTTAATTGTGTAATATTTTTTCCATGAACAGAAAAATAAATAAAGTAGCTGTGCTCGGCTCAGGAGTAATGGGAAGCAGAATTGCTTGTCACTTTGCGAATGTTGGTGTTGAGGTTTTGCTTTTGGATATTGTTCCGAAAGACGCTACAGCAGATAAAAAGTCACGCAACAAAATTGTGAACGATGCGCTGGCGTTTGCGCTCAAATCAAATCCTTCTCCGATTTATAAAAAATCTTTTGCGAACCGAATTGCTACAGGTAATTTTGAAGACGACATGCAAAAAATTTCTTCGTGCGATTGGGTGATAGAAGTGGTTGTAGAAAGATTGGATATAAAAAAAATAATTTTCGATCAGGTTGAAAAATTCAGGGAACCTGGAACGCTTATTTCCTCCAACACTTCCGGCATTCCGATTCACTTGATGCTAGAAGGCAGAAGTGAAGATTTTCAGAAACATTTCTGCGGAACGCATTTCTTCAATCCACCGCGCTATTTAAAACTTCTCGAAATAATTCCTACTCCGAAAACGGATAAATCAGTAATTGATTTTTTGATGCACTACGGAGATTTATATCTCGGCAAGACAACTGTTCTCTGCAAAGACACGCCTGCTTTCATCGCCAACCGCGTTGGCGTTTTCGGAATCATGAGTTTGTTTCACCTCGTTGAAAAAATGGGATTGACGGTGGAGGAAGTGGATAAACTTACCGGCCCCGTTTTGGGAAGACCGAAGTCTGCAACATTCAGAACTTGTGATGTAGTTGGATTGGATACGCTCGTTCACGTTGCAAACGGGCTCGCGCAAAATCTTTCGAACGATGAAGCGAAAGAGTATTTCAAACTTCCGGCTTATGTTGCGAAAATGAACGAGAGCAAATGGTATGGAGATAAAACAGGACAAGGATTTTACAAGAAAGTAAAATCTCCAGAGGGAAAATCAGAAATACTTGCACTCGATTTGAAAACTCTCGAATACAAACCTTCGCAAAAAATAAAATTTGCAACGCTGGAGCAAACCAAGCCGATTGAAAATTTAAAAGACAGATTAAAAATTCTCATAGCAGGAAAAGATAAAGCAGGAGATTTTTACCGCGCGTCTTTCTTTGGATTGTTCCAATATGTTTCCAATCGTATTCCGGAAATTTCAGATGAACTCTATAGAATTGATGATGCAATGAAAGCCGGTTTCGGATGGGAATTTGGTCCGTTTGAATATTGGGATGCACTTGGCGTGAAAGAATCGGTGGACGCTATGGAGAAAGTAGGAGTGAAGTGTGCGCAATGGGTTTCTGATTTTATCAAAGCAGGAAACACTTCCTTTTATAAGGTAGAAGGCGGAGTGAAAAAATATTATGACATCCTTTCTAAATCTTTCAAAGCAATTCCTGGCACGGAAGAATATATTTCCCTGGAAATTATCCGATCGACAAAAACGGTTTGGAAAAACTCAGGCGCAACTGTTACAGATATTGGCGATGGAATAATAAATCTTGAATGGAACACAAAAATGAATTCCATAGGCGGAGAAGTGATCGAAGGAATCAACAAAGCAATTGAAATTGCAGAAAAAGATTTTTCCGGACTGGTGATTTCAAACGAAGGAGCAAATTTTTCCGCAGGCGCAAATGTGGGAATGATCTTCATGTTTGCCGTGGAGCAGGAATGGGACGAACTCAACTTCGCCATCAAGGCATTTCAGAATACGATGATGCACATCCGCTACTCGGCAATTCCTGTTGTGGTTGCTCCGCATAGCCTTGCGCTGGGCGGTGCGTGTGAAATGTCAATGCATTCCGATAAAGTTGTCGCGCATGCGGAAACATATATGGGGCTAGTGGAATTCGGAGTGGGATTAATTCCCGGAGGCGGAGGAACAAAAGAATTTGCACTTCGCCTTAGTGATGAGTTGCAAGATGGAGATGTGGAATTAAATAATTTCCGTGACAGATTTCTCACAATAGGACAAGCAAAGGTTGCGACATCTGCTCACGAAGCATTTGATTTAGGTTACCTGAGAAAAGGAAAAGATTTAGTTGTTGTTTCGCGCGCGCGATTGCTGGCAGAAGCAAAAGCAGAATGTTTGGAAATTGCGAAAGAAGGATATTCAAAACCTACCCTACGAAAAGATATCCGCGTGCTGGGAAAACAAGCGCTTGGTTTAGCGTATCTTGGAGCCAACTCCATGCTGAGCGGAAATTATATTTCAGAACACGATGTAAAAATTTCTCAGAAGTTAGCGCATGTGCTTTGCGGTGGAGATTTATCCGCTCCAACATTAGTGAGTGAACAATATTTATTAGATTTAGAGAGGGAAGCGTTTTTAAGTTTAGCAGGAGAAAAGAAAACTTTAGAGCGCATTCAAAGTATTTTAACCGGAGGAAAAGTTTTAAGAAATTAAAAATATGAACGCATACATCGTAGGAGGATTTCGCAGCGCAGTCGGAAAAGCCAACAAAGGCGGATTCCGTTTCACGCGCACAGATGATTTGGCGGCAGAAGTAATTCGTCATTTAATGAAAAGTGTTCCGAATATTTCTTCTGAACAAGTGGATGATGTGATTGTCGGCAACGCCATGCCTGAAGCAGAACAGGGTTTGAACATGGGAAGATTAATTTCTCTTCTCGCGCTGAACACGGATAAAGTTCCGGGCATGACGGTGAATCGTTATTGCGCGAGCGGATTGGAATCTATCGCGATTGCTTCTGCAAAAATAAATTCCGGTCTTGCTGAATGTATTATTGCCGGTGGCGCTGAGAGTATGAGTTTGATTCCGATGGGCGGCTGGCGCATTGTGCCGAATTACGAAGTGGCGAAAGTTCATCCCGATTATTACTGGGGAATGGGTTTGACTGCGGAAGCGGTGGCAAAAGAATATAAAGTTTCGCGCGAAGACCAGGATAAATTTTCTTTGAACTCTCACCTGAAAGCGATTTCCGCTATCAAGGATGGAAAATTCAAGGATGAAATTGTTCCGGTAAAAGTTTCTGAAAATTATTTGGATGAGAATGAAAAAAAGAAGACGAGAGATTTTGTTGTAAGTACAGATGAAGGTCCGCGCGCAGATACAAACATAGACGCGCTCGCAAAATTAAAACCTGTTTTCGCTGCGAACGGTGTGGTGACTGCGGGAAATTCTTCACAGACAAGTGATGGTGCTGCATTCGTAATGGTAGTGAGTGAAAAATTTCTGAAAGAAAATAATCTAAAACCGATTGCTCGTTTGATTTCGTTCGCTGCCGCCGGAGTTCCTCCGCGCGTTATGGGAATCGGACCGATTGCTGCAATTCCGAAAGCGCTGAAACTTGCCGGAATGAAACAGGAGCAAATTGATTTGATTGAACTCAACGAAGCGTTCGCTTCGCAATCGCTTGCTGTGATTCGTGAATTAAAAATAAATCCTGAAATTGTAAATGTGAACGGTGGCGCAATTGCACTCGGACATCCGCTCGGCTGCACAGGCACAAAACTTTCCGTACAGATTTTTAATGAACTTCGCAGGAGAAAAAAGAAATATGGAATGGTAACGATGTGCGTGGGAACAGGACAAGGCGCAGCAGGAATATTTGAATTATTGAATTAACTCCGCGCACTCTGCGCCTCTGCGTGAAATTTTTTCTCGCTGAGACGCTGAGAACGCAGAGAAAACAAAAAATAAAAATGACAACTACAACTAAAACATCAGCATTGAAAGGCGGAGAATTTCTCATCCGAGAAACTGACGCACAGGATATTTTTATTCCCGAACAATGGAACGAAGAGCAATTGATGATTGCGCAAACCTGCACGGATTTTCTTGCGCAGGAAGTTTGGCCTATCCTCGATAAAATTGATTCACAGGAAGAAGGCCTGAATGTGAAACTGATGAACAAAGCAGCCGAACTTGGTTTACTCGGGCTGAATGTTCCCGAAGAATACGGTGGCTTCGAAAAAGATTTCGTAACCGGAATGCTCGCCACGGAAAAACTCGGTGCCGGAAATTCTTTTGCGGTTTCTATTTCCGCGCATACAGGGATCGGTACGCTTCCCATTTTATACTACGGAAACGAAGCGCAGAAGAAAAAATATATTCCCAAACTTGCCAGCGGAGAATGGAAAGCGTGTTATTGTCTCACCGAACCGGGAAGCGGCTCTGATGCCAATTCAGGAAAAACAAAAGCAGTTCTTTCTGCCGATGGAAAACATTATGTGCTGAACGGACAGAAGATGTGGATTACCAACGGAGGATTTGCGGATGTGTTCACCGTGTTTGCAAAAATTGATAACGATGAAAATCTTTCTGCTTTCATAGTGGAAAAAAGTTTCGGAGGAATCACATTGAATCCAGAGGAACATAAAATGGGAATCAAGGGAAGTTCCACGCGCCAGGTTTTTTTCAACGACTGCAAAGTTCCGGTGGAAAATCTTTTATCGGAAAGACAAAACGGTTTTAAGATTGCAGTAAATATTTTGAATGTTGGCAGAGTGAAACTCGCTGCCGCTGCTGTCGGAGGTTCTAAAAAGGTTTCTGAAAAATCTGTTCAGTACGCGAATGAAAGAAATCAATTCGGCAGACCGATTGCAAAATACGGAGCCATCCGATATAAATTAGCGGAGCAGGCAATCCGGATTTACGCTGTGGAATCTGCGCTTTATCGCTGCACGCAAAATATCGAAGATGCAATCAACGCGCTTGTCGCAGGAGGAATGGAAAAAGGAAAAGCAGTTTTGAAAGGCGTGGAGCAGTTCGCGCCAGAAGCGGCAATTCTGAAAGTCGCAGGCAGCGAAGAATTGGATTATGTTGTTGACGAAGGCGTGCAGATTTATGGAGGCATGGGATATTCTGCAGATGCTCCTATGGAAAGAGCGTATAGAGATTCGCGCATCAATCGGATTTTCGAAGGGACAAATGAAATTAATAGAATGTTGATTGTGGATATGCTGTTGCGAAGAGCAATGAAAGGCGAATTGGATTTGATGGGACCCGCTATGAAAATTGCAGGAGAGTTAATGAGCATTCCGGATTTTTCTTCGGAGGAAAGCGGATTATTTTCCGCAGAGAAAAAATATTTAAAAAATTTCAAGAAAGCAGTTTTGATGGTAGCCGGAAGCGCAGCACAGAAACTGATGATGGAACTCGCCAAAGAACAGGAGGTGCTGATGAACATTGCCGATATGCTGATTGATTTATACGTGGCGGAATCAGTACAGCTGCGCGTAGAAAAATTAGTTTCCATGCGCGGAGAAGCTGCCTGCAAAGAGCAGATTGAAATCATGCGTATTTATATCAATGATGCTGCCGACCGAATAAATAAAAACGGAAAAGAAGCTATCAATTCTTTTTCTTCAGGCGATGAACAGCGAATGATGCTAATGGGTTTAAAACGATTCACGAAAATAGAACCGCTCAATGCAAAAGAATCGAGAAGAACTGTGGCAGCAAAATTAATTTCAGAAAATAAATATTGCTTCTAAGGAGTTTTTAAATCGGGGAGCTGTTTGAATTTTTTTATCCGGAACGAATTTTTTTTCTCTCCCTTTCTTCCGTAAATATTTATTCCCTTCGTCATGTTTTTTGGTTTTGGAATTGCATCAGGACATGTTTTGCATTTGGCGGGCGGTGAGAGCGCATACCCGAATGTGATTTGATAATTTCCGTTTTTCATTTTCATTGAGGCAAATCTTATTTCAGAAGCATCCGCAATAGTTTTCACAGAATCAATAATAATAGTATCTGTGTTTTTACTTTTGAATTCAATTATGTAATTCATAACCCCCCCCCCATTCCCGCGAAAGTTTTTTGCTGTGTAGCTTTTGTGATTTTTATCTGCGAGAAAGACACTCTACTTCCACTCAGAGCAACTAATAATATAAGAATAATTTTTTTCATTTCCTGTAGATTAACCAAAGTTAAAAATGTTGTACTTTGGCAACATGAAGCATTTGTATTTATTTGCCTGCTGCCTACTGCAAACTGCTTACTGTTTCTCTCAACTTCCTGATTGCGATATCTGGCTTCTTGACATTAAAGACAGTGCAGGACAAATTTCATTTCATAATCCTGTCAATATTACAAACAGAAAAGGTTATGACAACCAGCCGGCATTTTCTCCTGACGGAAAATATATTTTGTTTTCTTCTCAGAAGGATAGCGGAGGTCCAACAGATATTTATAAATATGATTTAACTACAAAACAAATTACTCAATTCACGAAAACTCCAACCAGTGAATATTCTCCGACTTTCATGTCTGACGGAAAAAATATTTCTGTGGTGATGGTCGAAAAAGATTCTACACAGCGGCTGTGGAAATTTCCTTTGGTTGGAGGGGAACCGATTTGCATTATGGATAAAGAGAAAGAAATCGGTTATCACTGCTGGATAAATACAGATAGTGTTGCTATAAATGTTTTAACAAAACCTGCATTCACTTTACAGATTGCAAATATTCATACACAAAAAACTTCTGTGATTGCTGACAGCATCGGAAGGTGCATGAAGATGAGAGATGGAAATTTGTGGTATACTACAAAAGCAGGCCATTTTAATAACGTTTACGAGTACTCACCAAAATCAAAAACCTCCTATATAAAAGGAATGACTGAGAGCGAGGATTTTTTACTTCGAGGCAAATTTGAAATCTGGTCTTTATCGGACAACTCCATTGTTTCAGGATATATGAATAGTAAAGCAGGCGCAACTGAAATTATAAATCTTGAAAAGTTTGGAATCACAAAACCTGCGAGAATCACTTTAAGTCCTGACGGAAAAAAATTAGCTGTTGTAAGCGTAAAATAATTTCTTATGTACGAACATCATTCTAAGCCTCTTCTTCCTAAAAAAGAATATTACAGCCGCCTGCTCAGAAATTTTTTCTGGGGCGGAGTTATTGTAGCAATTTCACTTCTGATTGGGATTCTCGGCTATCACTTTACAGAAAATTTAGGATGGCTTGATTCGCTGCTCAATGCTTCCATGATTCTTACGGGAATGGGACCGGTAGATCCGATGACAACTTCGGTTGGAAAATTATTTGCATCCTTCTATGCAATTTTCAGCGGGGTAGTTTTCCTCACAACAATTGCTTTTGTTCTTGCTCCTGTTGCTCACCGCTTCCTCCATAAATTTCATTTGCAGGATAAATAATTTTTTCTCTATGAATTTTCTTCCTCCAGAAATTGAAGAATACGCTCTGAAAAATTCAGACGCTGAATTAGATGTTCTGAAAAAATTAAATCGTGAAACGCATTTGAAGATGACAATGCCGCAAATGCTTTCGGGGCACATGCAGGGATTAATGCTTCAGATGTTCAGCAAAATGATTCGCCCGAAAAATATTCTGGAGATTGGAACTTTCACCGGCTATTCTGCAATTTGTTTAGCGCAAGGATTGCAGAATGGAGGAATGCTTCACACCATTGATGTGAACGAAGAGTTCAAGGAAATCATCATGCGTTATATAAAGGAAGCAGGCTTGCAGGGCAAAATCACCCTGCATATCGGCTCTGCTGTTAATATCTTGCCCTTGCTAAAAGAGGAGTTTGACCTCGTATTTATTGATGCCGACAAGGAGAATTACAGCACCTACTATGACCTTGTGTTCCCCAAGGTGAAACAGGGCGGTTACATCATAGCGGATAATGTGCTCTGGAGCGGTAAAATCCTCAATTCTCCTATGAAAATGGACATTGAGACCAAATCCCTCTATGAATATTCTCAGAAGATTCAAAGCGATTCACGGGTGGAAAATGTGCTTCTTCCCCTGCGGGACGGGCTTATTATTGCCAGAAAAAAGTGATTTCTCATAGGAGAATTTTCAGTTTTCCCTATGAAAAAGTTATTAACAATTGCATTTTCCCTATGGTATCATAGGGAAATAGTATATTTTCGCTATGAAAATTAAAACAAAGTTCTAACCTTTAAATCAAAAAACAAAATGGCAAAAAGAAAACCAAATGCGGCATTCATGGCTCCGCTGAATCCAAGCGCAGACCTCGCAAAAGTAACAGGCAGCAAAGCTCTTCCTCGCACGGAAGTGGCAAAAAAAATGTGGGCGTACATCAAGAAGCACAATCTTCAAGACAAAAAAAACAGACGCAACATTAATGCGGATGATACCTTGAAAGCTATTTTTGGTGGCAAAAAAACCGTGAGTATGTTTGAAATGACCAAATTGGTTAGCAAACATCTCAGGAAGTAATCTTTTTAAAAGTTTACTGATAAAGGCGGGTTAAGAAATTAATCCGCCTTTATTATTTTACAGTATGAAAAAAAACCCCTTTTCGGGAAATGAAAAGGGTTTGTAATAAGTTTCTCCGGAGAAATTATTTTATCACATTAAATTTTCCTTCGCACAAAGCATTTCCATTTTTATCAAGCACAGTGTAAGAATAAATTCCTGAAGGAAATTTAGAAGTGCTGATATGAGTTTCTTTTCTATTCATAGCATTCATTGACTGAGTAAAAATTGCCGAAGAAATTTTTCTGCCGGTCATGTCATAGGCATTTACTGAGTATGCTTCATTCACATCGGCAATAATAGTTACAATATCAGTTGCGGGATTCGGAAAAAGAGTTATATCATTTGATGCCGTATGTTCGTTAATGCCATTCCATCCGTTGAAAGAAATATCATCCACCCATAGAGTACTTCCAGCCATTCCGCAATTCATACACATAACATACGTGTTCCCGACTTTGTTAAATAATTTTGTAGAAGAAAATGTAAGCCCCATTGAATCGGGAAACTCTGTAGAGAATGCCGGATTGTAAATTAACGTGACAGTTTGATTGACATAATTAGTAACAGTTGTTCCTGTTGGCCAAAATCCTGAAGCAATGGTATCGTGTGTAGTGCTATTCCAAAGAGCAATTAAAAATTGCGCTGTGTCTCCTGCTGCAGGAGCATATTTATACCAGAACGAAACTGAAGCCGGCCGCGCAGTATATTGCATTCCGAATTTTGGAACAAAACTCACAAGTTTTCCGGGAGCGGCTAACCCGATCGGATTCGGCAATGAATTTCCCGGGTTATTCGTCATCGTTACAGAAAGAAGTTTCATTGCATAAGTTCCTCCGTGAACATCGGGGCTCGTTGCCTGAAAAACAGATTGAGGGTTTCCTAAAAGCGTGATTTCATTTTCACTTATCCAGCCCGATGGTTCAATACCAGTGCCAGAACCAGTCCATGCAGGCGTGTCAAAATCCCAGGTTACTGTTTGTGCTGAAGCATAAATTGCTCCTGAGAATAAAAATGAAAGTAAAATGTTTTTCATGAAAATGTTTTTTGATTATAGAATGTCAAAGGTATAAATAAACTAATCTTTTGCAAAAACACGGCTTAATTTTATTAGAAAAGATTTACCCTATTAATTAAATTATGCGCTTATATTTGTCGCTTATTAAAGAGAGGCATAGTTTTTATGCGAAGACGAATTTTCATAGTTGCTCTTCTTGTTTTAGCAGGCGCTTTTGCATTCCTGTATTTTTATAAAGGCGGAGAATTATTTAAAAAAATTCTTGGTGGGAAAAATATTTCCGAAGGAGTTATTGAATACGATATTACTTACCCAAAACTTGACCCGAACAACATGATGATTTCCGGATTGCCGAATAAAGCATACCTGCGCTTTAAGAATAATAATATGGTAAACGATATGTCCGGCATGATGGGCCTCATCAGCATTACGTATGTTTCAAAGCAGGCAGAAAAAAAAGTTGCGCAGACGCTCACCCTGATAAATAAAAAATATGTTGCCGATTTAAGCCCCGAAGAAATGAAAGCACTGAACGCTTCCTATTTAACTAAGTTAGAGCCGGGCAAAAACACTCAAACCATTGCCGGATTTAACTGCAAAGAATCAATTGTAACTCTCAAGAACGGAGAAACGCTTCACGTATTTTATACCAACGATATTGGAATTAATCATCCGAACTGGTCAAACCCCTATGAAAAAATTGATGGCGTGCTCATGGATTTTGAAATGGAACGTTACGGCTTAACCATGCATCTGAAAGCAAAACAAGTGCTGGCGCAAAAAGTTGAAGACAGCGCCTTTGAAGTTTCCCAGAACGATTACAAAAAAATTCCTTTCTCTGAATTAGAAAAAATTCTTCAGGAACTTAATCCTGCTTCCAACTAAACAATATTCTCCCTTCTTCTTCGTTTCTCATTTATTGATTTTTCTCTACCTGTCTTTTTAACATCAATCCGTTAACAAGTTATGCGCTATGAAAAGGTTCATTCGCGTGTTCATACCTATTTTTGAGAACCTACACTTTGTTATGGCAGAAGAAGAAATAGAAATATCTTCCGAAAATAAATTCAAGAAAGCGCGCAATGAATTTAAAAAAACGCGCAAGGAAGAAGAATTGGAAGAGGAAGAAAGCGAAGATAATTTGATTGAAGATGTGAATGAAGAGGAAGAAGAAGTAAAGCCGAAAAAAAATATTCGCAAAGAGAAGCAGGAAGAAAACAAAGAAGTTAAGACGGAGGAAACCCCGAAAAGAAAAAAAAGAGTTCCAAAAGAAAAAATAAATCCGCTTCAGCCCGTAATAAATTTTGTGAAAGACGAACGCCTGCACAGAGTTATCGGGCTTGCGCTCATTCTTGCTTCCGTTTATTTGCTCGTGGCATTCACTTCTTTTCTTTTCACGTGGAAAGCCGACCAGGATAAAGTAATGGGTTCGTGGAGAGAATTATTTTTCTCCAGCGATGAGGTGGCAATTCTTCCTGCCGTTCAAACAGGAGTGGAAAACTGGCTGGGAAAATTCGGAGCGGTGATTTCACATTTATTCATTCACAAAGGATTTGGAGTTGCATCGTATTTTTTTGTGGCTTTTACTTTTCTTTCCGGTTTCAGAATTCTTTTCAAAACCTCTTTACTTCCGCTCAGAAATTTTTTTAAGCGCTCGGCTTTTGTTTTAATCTGGAGTTCCATCGGGCTCGGATATATTTTTCACGACAATTATTTTTTTCTTGGCGGAACTTTCGGTTACCAAACAAGTTTATGGCTCAACCAAACGCTTGGAATCATCGGCACAGGATTTTTAATGGTGTTTACTTTCTTCGGCTTCATGGTGATTTCATTCAACTATGCCTTCGACTGGTTCAGAAGCAAGCAGGCAGAAGCGCTGATGGAATCGCTCGATACAATGGCGGAAGAAGAAATCCTTCCTGCTAAAAATATTCCGATGGAAGTTGTTTCTGTAGAACCAGTCGCTGAGAAAAAAGAAGAGGTTGAACTGCCAGTTGTAGAATCTATTCACCAGGAAGAAAAAGTTGAAGAGAAACCAATGATGTTCGAAATGGTTCCCGAAGTTCAGCAGGAAGAAGTGAAAGCAGAAGATGAAAATGTTCAGTTCACTGTTGCGAAAACTTCAGAGGAAGCAGTGGTGGAAGAAGGCGAAGAAGACCTTTCTTCCTTCGGAGAATTTGATCCTACGCTCGAACTTTCAGATTATCAAAAACCATCTATTGATTTGCTGAAAGATTACGGGCAAAGCGAAGCAACCGTTAACCAGGCAGAACTCATAGCGAACAAAGACAAAATTGTTAACACGCTGAAAAACTTTGGAATTGAAATTGCAAAAATAAAGGCAACGATTGGCCCAACCGTTACGCTCTATGAAATTGTTCCGGCAGAAGGTGTACGCATTTCTAAAATAAAAAATCTGGAAGACGATATTGCTCTTTCGCTTGCAGCGCTGGGAATAAGAATCATCGCGCCCATGCCTGGCAAAGGAACAATAGGCATTGAAGTTCCCAATCAAAATCCCGAATTGGTTTCCATGCGTTCAATCATTGCTTCGGAAAGATTTCAGAATACAAATTTTGAATTGCCGTTCGGTTTGGGAAAAACAATTGCGAACGAAACTTTCATAGCGGATTTAACCAAAATGCCTCACTTGCTCGTTGCAGGAACAACCGGGCAGGGAAAATCCGTAGGGCTGAATGTGATTCTCACGTCGCTTCTCTATAAAAAACATCCTGCACAGATAAAATTTGTTTTGATAGATCCGAAGCGCGTGGAGTTAACGCTCTTCAATAAAATTGAAAGACATTTTCTTGCCAAACTTCCCAACTCGGAAGACGCAATCATAAAAGATACTACAAAAGTGATTCATACGTTGAAATCACTCTGCATGGAAATGGATGACCGTTTGAATTTATTTAATCTCTCTATGGTGAGAAACATCAAAGAGTATAACGCAAAATTCATAGACAGAAAACTGAATCCGAAAAAGGGACACAAGTTTCTTCCTTATATAGTAGTGGTGGTGGATGAGTTTGGCGATTTGATTGCGCAGGCGGGAAAAGAAATTGAAACACCGCTCACGCGCCTTGCGGCAGTTGCGCGCGCTACGGGAATTCATCTCATCATTGCAACACAGCGTCCGTCTGTAAATGTTGTGACAGGATTAATCAAAGCAAACTTTCCCGCGCGAATTGCTTTCCGTGTTCAATCAAAAATTGATTCAAGAACTATTTTAGATGCAGGCGGTGCAGACCAACTCATTGGAAAAGGCGATATGCTTTTTTCTATGGGAAGTGATTTGATTCGTTTGCAATGCCCGTTTGTAGATACGCCTGAAGTGGAAGCGGTAACTGATTTCATCGGCAACCAGCGCGCGTATCCTGAAGCATTCAAACTTCCTGAATATATTGATGAAGATGCGGATGAGTTAGGAGAATTTGATCCTTCGGACAAAGATGATTTCTTCGAAGAAGCCGCACGAATTGTTGTCGCGCATCAGCAGGGTTCGGCTTCGCTTCTTCAGCGGAAATTAAAACTCGGCTACAACCGTGCGGGAAGAATTGTTGACCAATTGGAAGCAGCAGGAATTATCGGTCCGTTCAAGGGAAGCAAAGCACGCGAGGTGCTTGTAAAAGATCCCGTATCTTTGGAACAGTTATTGTCTAAAGCAAATGGAAACGGTTCGGACAATCTGGGAGAAAATAAACCCGCTGTCTGAAAAGTTCCAAAGAAAAAATTCTCATTATGAAAATGATTAAATTATTTTTCACAGCGGTATTTTTATTTGTCTTTATCATCTTGAGCGTAGTTGAAGGATTTGCACAAATGCCGAAAGAAGTTGTTGATGCAAAAGCAAAGGCAATTTTGGATGAAGTCGCCAAGCAAACAAAAACTTATTCCACCATCAAAGCAGATTTTACCGCTGTAACAGAAAAAAAAGAAACCAATACAAAATCTTCCGTTACAGATACGCAAACAGGCACTCTGCAATTAAAAGGAACAAAATATAAATTGGAATTCAAAGGACAAACAATTTTCTGCGATGGAAAAACGCAGTGGACTTATATAAAGGAATCAAACGAAGTTCAAATCAACAATGCTCCCGATCCGAATGCAACTGACAATATTAATCCGGTAAATATTTTTACGCTCTATGAAAAGGGCTATAAATACAAATATGAAAAAGAAGATGTGTTGAATGGAGCGAAAGTAGATGCGATTAATTTATATCCGCTCGACCCCGATAAAAAATCTTTCCATACGATTCAGCTTTTCATTGATAAAGCGAAAAAACAAATTACCTCTGCTAAAATCATGAACAAAAACGGAACGAGCAACACTATCACTGTAAAAAATTTCACTACCAATTCAGAGATGGCAGATGCCATGTTCACATTCAATAAAGCGGACTATAAAGGAGTGGAAGTTGTTGACCTGCGGGATAATTAAATCCCAAAATCCAAATTTCAAAGCAAAATAATTTCCCAAATTTGAAATTTGGGTTTTGGGATTTTGTTGGAACTTGGAAATTGAGGTTTGGTACTTCTCTCAATATTCATCTTCGTTGAAAAAGAAATCCTCTTTGGTAGGATAATCAGGCCAGATGTCATCAATATTCTCAAACACCTCTTCATCGTCTTCAATCTCCTGAAGATTTTCAATCACTTCCATGGGCGCGCCTGTTCGCAAGGCGAAATCAATCAATTCGTCTTTAGTCGCAGGCCACGGAGCGTCTTCTAGATAAGAGGCAAGTTCGAGTGTCCAGTACATGGTTGGGCGATTTTAGTTTTTAGATTTTTTCAAATCGTGCGCGAAGATAAAAATTTCCGTTACCAACAAAAGAAAATGTGAAAATATTTTATGGGAATTTTTTACCCTTAATTACTCGTGCTTCCACGGGATTTCTTCTGCATGAAGGTCGTGCGAAAATTTCCGTGCCAGAATAAAAAGATAATCGGATAGACGGTTGAGATATTTGATAATGATGTCTTCTACTTTTTCTTCTCTGGAAAGATGAACAATATTTCTTTCTGCTCTTCGGCAAACACAGCGTGCAATGTGGCAATAGGAAACGGTTGTGTGCCCTCCGGGAAGAACAAATGATTTCATTTCAGGAATAGTTTCATTCATCTTGTCAATTTCTTTTTCAAGCGCGGTAACATTTTCTTCCGTTATATCCGGAATTTTTGGTTTTGGCCTTTGCGGATCTGTGGCAAGATGAGAACCAATTGTAAATAATCTACCCTGAATGTGAACGAGAAATTTTTTTGTATCGGCAGAAATATTCTGGTCGCGGATTAAACCGAGCCACGAGTTGAGTTCATCCACCGTTCCGTAAGATTCAATGCGAATGTTTGACTTCTTAACTTTTGTTCCGCCAAGAAGTGAAGTTTCGCCTTTGTCGCCTTTCTTCGTGTAGATTTTCAATGTGTGGGAGCTGAGGGGTTCGAACCCCCGACCCATTGCTTGTAAGGCAATTGCTCTGAACCAGCTGAGCTAAGCTCCCATGTTAAAAAGGATTGCAAATATAAAAGAAATCTCATAGACAAAAGATTCTCTAAATTGCTTCTGCCACCACAAACGCACTGCCGGTTATGAGAATAAAATCTTTTGAAGAAGAATTTTTTTTAGCGAAAGATAATGCTTGTTGCACGCTCGAATAAATTTCCCCATTCAATCCAAATTTTTTTCCTTCTTCAGCAAGAATTTTTTCATCCAACGCTCTCGGAATATCTGCTTTGCAGAAATAGTAGTTTGCTTTCTTCGGAAGAAGAGAAAGAATTTTTCGGATGTCTTTATCATTCACCGCTCCGAAAACAATGTGAAGTTTTTTATGCGGAATAGTTTTGGCTTGTTTGAAAACTTCTTTAAGACCTGCTTTATTGTGCGCAATGTCTGCGATGATTAATGGTTCTTTGGAAAGAATCTCCCATCTTCCTCGCAGTCCTGTGAGTTTGATTACATCTTCCAGTCCTTTCTTTATATCGTTTGGTTTTATTTCAAATCCTAACTGATGAAGAATTTCAGAAGCAAGAATAACTGTTGGAATATTTTTCTGCTGGTAGTTTCCTTTTAATCCGCAATTAATATTTTTTGTTCCTAAAATAAAATCTTCTGTGAAGAGAAGCAAAGCATTTTCTTTTTTCGCTTTACCTTCAAAAACATTTTTTACTTCTTTTTGTTTTTCTCCTATGATAATAATTCCATTCTTTTTTATTATTCCTGCTTTCTCGTCTGCAATTTTTTTCAATGTATCTCCCAATAAATTCTGATGGTCGTAACTTATGTTGGTGATGATGGAAAGTAACGGAGTAATCACATTCGTGGAATCCAATCTTCCGCCAAGACCTGTTTCGATTATTGCAATATCCACTTTTTCTTTTGCGAAATAATCAAACGCCAGCCCGACTGTCCATTCAAAGAAGGAAGATTTTATTTCTTGGAAATCTTTTTTGTATTTCTCTACAAACTCCACCACATAATTTTCGGGAATCATCTTCCCATTTATTTTTATTCTTTCCCGGAAATCTTTTAAGTGCGGAGAAGTATACAATCCAACTTTATATTCCGCGCATTGCAAAACCGAAGCAAGCATGTGCGAAACTGAACCTTTTCCGTTCGTCCCTGCAATATGCACCGACTGGATTTTTTTTTCCGGATTGCCGAGGAGTTTGCAAATCGCAATCGTATTATTCAAATCGGTATTGTAAGCGGAAGCGCCAATGCGTTGGTACATCGGTAAACGTGAATAGAGATAAGAAAGTGTTTCGGAATATGTCATCGGAGAACTACCCAGCCCAACTCTTTTGAGAAAGTATTTTTTGCTTGGTCGAGCATTTTCTTTTTGGCAACGAGCGCGAGGATGTCTTCTTCGGATTCTGCATGTTCAATTTCTTTCTGCGTTGCCGTAATCATCTGAATGAGTTTTTTCACTTTGAGCGAATAGATTGCATGCTCCACGGCAATCTTTAAAACATCTTCTTCTTTTTGCACCTGTATGCCGTGCTTTGCCATCCAATCTGAAATTGTATAGGGAAATGTGGTAAGGTCAATGGCAGTGCGCGCGATTTCAGAATCTTCGTGATGGATGAAATATTCCTGGGAAGGAGTTTCTTCTTTGCTGAACTCAGAAAATATTTTTCCGTAGAGTTCGTGTTCGAAATTTATATTGTCAACTAAAAGATGTTCTACAATAAATCGTGTAACAGAAATATTTTCAACTTCAGTTTTTACATTTCCTTCTTCATCTTTTACTTCTGTCTGCATTTGTAAAATTTTATCTCCATAATTCAAAAGAAGACGGATAATTTCTTTTTCGTGATGTTCGGCAGTATCTCTATTAAAGTCTATTGGTTGCGGAACGGATGAATTTTCAATGTCAATGATTTCTTCTATAGGAAGTTCGTCCATTCTCTTAGCATATCTTTTTCTCAGCGCTTTATTCAATTCATTAAATAAAATCTGTTCATCTACTTTCATAATCTTGCCACATGTCTGGATGTATTCGCTTCTAGTAATAGAGTTTGGCATTGATACAATACTTCCAATAATTTGATTAATAAGTTCCGATTTTTTTATCGGATCATTTTTTACATCTTCATACAGCAATTGCGTTTTGAAGCGAATGAAATCGGTTTTATTTTCGTCTATGAAATTCCGCACTTCCGTTTCGCTGTGCTTGCGTGAAAAAGAATCGGGGTCATGACCTTCGGGAAATAAAACTACGCGCACATTTAATCCTTCTTCCAAAATCATATCTATCCCGCGGAAACTCGCTTTGATTCCTGCCGCATCGCCATCGTACATAATCGTAATATTATTTGTATAGCGCTTGATTAACCGAATTTGTTCAACGGTAAGAGAAGTTCCGGAAGAAGCAACCACATTTTCAATTCCTGCAACGTGCATGGAGATTACATCCATGTAACCTTCCACCAAAAAACAATTATCATCATTTGCAATCGCTTTGCGCGCCACATTCATTCCGTAAAGTACATTGCTCTTGTGGTAGATTTCACTCTCGGGAGAGTTCACATATTTTGCCTTCGCATCTTTTCTCAACGCGCGTCCGCCAAAACCAATCACGCGTCCGGTAATGTTGTGAATGGGGAACATTACTCTTCCTGCGAAGCGGTCGTAAATCCGTTCAGGATTATCTTCGTGACGAATCGTCAATCCAGCTTTCACAAGGTAATCCAAATTATATCCTTCCTTCAGCGCAGCATCGGTAAAAATATTTTTTCCTTCGTGTGCGTAGCCGAGTTGAAACTTCTGAATGATTTCATCCGACAATCCGCGCTCTTTAAAATAACTCAGTCCAATCGATTTTCCTTCATCGGTATTTAAAAGTGTTTCGGTAAAATATTTCTGCGCGTATCCGTTTACCACATACAAACTTTCGCGCTCGCTTTCTAATTTTTTTTCTTCCTCAATATTTCTATCATAAATTTCTTCTATCTCGATATTATATTTTTTTGCGAGGTAGCGGAGCGCTTCTGGATAATTCATTTTCTCGTGCTCCATCACAAAACTCACCGAGTCGCCACCTTTTCCGCAGCCGAAACATTTATAAATATTAAGTGAAGGTGTTATAGTAAATGAGGGAGTTTTTTCATTATGAAATGGACAACAAGCTACAAAACGAGAACCGCGCTTTTTCAGCGTTAGAAAATCTCCGACAACTTCCTCGATGCGTGCTGACTCAATAATGCGTGCTATGGTTGGTTTTGATATCATGTGTGCGAATCGCGAATTTCTACGAATATCCGAATTTACGAAAATGGGAAGCGAAAATAAAAATCATTGTGAGAAATCCTGTTTGTAGTTATGCACATTCATTCTGTTGAGCGATTGTGGAAAAGTGTTTGCGGAAATTAGATTGATACATTTGCAAACTTTTCGGGTTGTTAGCTCAGCTGGTTTAGAGCGCTACCTTGACAAGGTAGAGGTCACCGGTTCAAATCCAGTACAACCCACAAATTTTTTTGAAAAATTATTTTTCGTCTTTGTAGATTTTCACTTCTGATTTCCCGTCACTTTTTTTGTATGCGCGATACATTCCTGCCGAATTGAACGGCATGGCAATATTTCCTTTCGCGTCAATGGCAATGAGCCCGCCTTCTGCTCCCTGAGCGACAAGTTTTTTCATCACCACTTCATTCGCTGCCTGTACGAGCGTCATTCCTTTATATTCCATCAGCGCGGAAACATCATACGCCACCACGTTGCGAATGAAAAATTCTCCATGGCCGGTGCAGCTCACCGCGCAGGTTTTGTTGTTCGCATACGTGCCCGCACCAATAATCGGAGAATCGCCCACGCGCCCGAATTTTTTGTTGGTCATTCCGCCCGTGGAAGTTCCTGCGGAAATATTTCCGTATTTATCCAGCGCAACACAACCGACAGTTCCGAATTTTTTGTCTGGCATAAACTCTGCATCTTTCGGATGAACATAACCGGATGTGTCGGAAGAATTATGGTCGAGTTTTATTTCATCCTGCTTTTTTATTTTTTGAAGTTGCTGCCAGCGTTTCTCATCGTAAAAATATTTCGGGTCTTCAATTTTTAATCCCTGTTCCTTTGCGAATTTATCCGCGCCTTCTCCTGATAATAATACGTGCGGAGATTTTTCCATCACCGCTCTCGCGCCTTCAATCGGATTTTTTATGGTGTGAACTCCGGCAACTGCACCGGCTTTCAAATTTTTTCCGTCCATTACGCTTGCATCCATTTCATTTTTTCCATCGTGATTAAACACCGAACCCTTGCCCGCGTTGAAGAGTGGAGAATCTTCCATCACTTTTATGGATGCAATCACCGCATCCATCGAAGTGCCGCCTTTGGCGAGCACATCGTAACCAGCATTGAGCGCTTCGTTGAGTTTGTCTTTGTATTGCTGTTCGAGTTGCGGACTCATGCTGTCTTTGAGAATGGTTCCCGCTCCTCCATGAATTACAATGGCGAAATTTTCCATAGAAGTTTTTTGTGAAAAGAGATTTGTTCCTGCTGTGAGAATAATTGCTGAAAGGATGATTTTATTTTTCATCTGACGAATGTAGAAAATTTCAGTCATGTTTTTGCGAATTGCTACTTTCGCCCTGTGAAGCAACTGATTTTTCTTCTGAAATATTTTAAGTATTGGTTTTTCGCCAAGAACGCTCACGGAATTCATTCTCCGTTTGTATTTCAGTTATACAATGAAGCGATAAATAAAAAAGGCAGTTATTATTCCTTCGATAAAATTGAACATCTCCGAAAAAAACTTCTCATTTCAAAAAAAGAAATTGAAGTTGCAGATTTCGGAACGGGAAAATCAGGAAAGCGGAGCATTGCTGCAATTGTTCAGCGCTCGGCAAAAAATGAAAAGTATTGCCAGCTGCTTTTCCGCCTGGCATATCATTTCCATCCCGAAACAATTCTTGAACTCGGAACTTCGTTGGGAATAAGCACGCTCTATCTTGCGTCTGCAAATAAAAAAACAACTGTGATAACCATAGAAGGTTCGCCTGAAGTGGCAGAGTGCGCGCAGAAAAATTTCAGAACGGAAAATGCCGGAAACATCAAACTTGTAACCGGGAATTTTGATGTTGTTCTTCCCGATGTGCTGAATCAAAAAATAAAACTTGCAAAACGAAAACTTGATTTTTGTTTCTTCGATGGCAATCACCACAAGCAACCCACCCTGAAATATTTTTCCCAGTGTCTTGAATATGCGCACAACGATTCTGTTTTTATTTTCGATGATATTCACTGGTCAAATGAAATGGAAGAAGCGTGGGAGGAAATAAAATCTCATCCGAAAGTTTCAGTGACTGTAGATTTATTTTTTCTGGGATTAGTTTTCTTTCGAACCGAACAAGTCAAAGAGAATTTTACCCTTAGATTCTAAATTCATTTACCTTTATGCCTAATGCAATCCATCATCTCTCTCAATGATATTGGTCGTTCTTATAAAGTAGGAACAGAAATTATTCACGCGCTTCGTTCTGTTACGCTCGATATTTACAAGAATGAATATGTGGCGCTAATGGGACCATCCGGTTCCGGAAAATCCACTCTGATGAATGTGCTAGGATGTTTGGATACGCCTTCGAAAGGAGAATATATTCTGAACGGGCATTCCGTTGCGCACATGAGCGATAATCAACTCGCGGAAGTCCGCAATAAGGAAATCGGTTTTGTGTTTCAAACTTTTAATCTGATGCCGCGGCTTTCTGCGCTGGAAAATGTAACTGTTCCGCTTGTTTATTCCGGAATAAATAAAAAAGAAAGAATCAATCTTGCTATGGAATCGCTCGAACACGTAGGTCTTGGCGATAGAATGAAACATAAACCGAATGAACTTTCGGGCGGACAAAAACAACGTGTGGCAGTTGCACGCGCGCTGGTGAACAAGCCATCCATCATTCTTGCCGATGAGCCAACCGGAAATCTTGATTCAAAAACTTCGGAAGAAATTATGGGACTCTTCGAAGAAATTCACAGGCAAGGCAACACAATTATTTTAGTAACGCATGAAGAAGATATTGCGCAGCACGCACACAGAATTGTCCGCCTGAAGGACGGCTTGATTGAATCGGACAGAAAAAATGAAAATGTAATTACTGTCGGGAAAATAAAAATGGAAGCAATCGGTTAATCAGGAATTCGGCTTATCGTAATCTTTCTCCTGAATTTTATTTCCCTGCTCATCGTAAAAAATCCATTTGCCGGTTTCTTTTCCATCCTTGTAATATCCTTCGTAATAAAGTTTTTCGCTCTCGTAATACACTTTTGCACTTCCATCACGAAAACCATCTTTAAAAAAACCTTCGCTCTGAACATTTCCGTTTTCAAAAAAACTTGTCCACTGCCCGTTGCGCTTTCCGTTTATGTAATACCCGCGCATTTTTATAACACCATTCGAATATTTTAAAATATAATCTCCCTGCTGAACGGGAGGATTTTTTTCAATCACTCCAACTTTTCCGCGAAGTGTTGTGTCAATTGTTATGGAATCTTTTTTTGAATCGTTTGCATTTTTTTCCTTATCAGATGAGCAGGAAAAAAAACAGGAAGTAGAAATCAGTAAATAAAAAAATATTTTTGTTTTCATATTTCTAATTTTTTCTTTCTATCGTATAAACTACCAATTGTTCCAGCGCATTTTTTGCATCCGAATTTTTAAATTCCGAAAGAAGCTGAAGTGCTTTGTCTTTATGTTCGTGCATTTTTTGTGTTGCATATTCAATTCCTCCGCTGCTCAAAACAAAATCCGTAACCTTTGCAATTTTTTCTTCGTCTTCGTGATTATTTTTTATTGTGTTGATCATTTTTCGTTTGTCGAAGTAAGAAGCATTTTTCAATGCGTAAATTAACGGAAGCGTAAATTTTTTTTCCTTAATGTCATTTCCTGTCGGTTTGCCAATCCCATTGCCTGTTCCAAAATCAAATAAATCATCTTTAATCTGGAAAGCAATTCCCGTCTGCTCACCGAACAATCGCATCTGCTCAATTATTTTTTCATCACTTCCCACCGAAGCTGCGCCACAAGAACAGCACGAAGCAATCAGCACCGCGGTTTTCTGGCGGATGATTTCAAAATAAACGGGTTCGTCCACATCTAATCGTCTTGCTTTTTCAATCTGCAAAAGTTCGCCTTCACTCATTTCTTTCACTGCGTTGGAAACAATTCCAAGCAATCGAAAATCTTTATTGTCGGTAGACAGCAATAATCCGCGCGATAAAAGATAATCTCCAACCAGCACGGCAATTTTATTTTTCCATAGTGCGTTCAGGGAAAAAAATCCTCTGCGCATGTGCGCGTCATCCACCACATCATCGTGCACCAGCGTGGCAGTATGAAGCAATTCAATCAACGAAGCAGCGCGGTAAGTTGATTCATTCATCTCCCCGCAGGTTTTAGCAGAAAGAAACACAAACATCGGGCGCAGTTGCTTGCCTTTGCGCTTCACAATGTACTGCATGATTTTATCGAGCAGCGGAACGTGGCTCCGCATCGCATCGCGGAACTTCTGCTCGAATTCTTCCATCTCTTTTCGGACGGGCGCTTTTATTTCTTCTACGGAAACCATTTTGGGATGGTAAATGTAAGATGTATTTTTATTCGGGCTTTCCCGCGAAACGCGGTCGGGCTTTCCGCTTCAATCTTTGGCGTTTGTAATTCTGAACGAAGTGAAGAATCTATTTCGCCAAAGGATTTCCGCTGCAATCCCTAACGCAAACAGCCGCATAAATTAATTTATAAGAATTGCTTTATTCTTATTCGCCAACTGTCCGCAGGCGGCATCAATATCTTTTCCCCGACTTCTGCGGACATTCACAATGACTCTTTTGCTTTCAAGATAGCCGACAAATTTTTTCAATCGTGCATCTGTTGTCTGTCGGAATTCAGAATTGTCGATGGGATTATATTCTATAATGTTCACTTTGCACGGAACCACTCTGCAAAATTTTTCCAACTCCACCGCATCTGCAATATCATCGTTGAAATCTTTGAAGACGATGTATTCATAAGTAACGCGAGTTCCTGTTTTCTCATAAAAATATTTCAGCGCATCGGCAAGAGCTTCCAGGGAATTCTGTTCGTTAATGGGCATGATTTTATTTCTCTTCTCATCGTTTGCTGCGTGAAGCGAAAGCGCGAAATTAAATTTCACATTATCATCTCCGAGTTTTTTAATCATCTTGGCTATTCCCGCAGTGGAAACGGTGATTCTTTGAGGAGACATTCCCAAACCATCGGGCGAAGTAATTTTCTCTATTGATTCCAAAACATTTTTATAATTCAAAAGCGGTTCGCCCATTCCCATATAAACAATGTTTGAAAGAGGAATGCCATATTTCTCTTCCGACTGCTTCCTTATTATAGCAACCTGATCGTACATTTCATCTGCATCAAGATTGCGCAAGCGTTCCAATCTTCCTGTGGCGCAGAAAGAGCAGGTGAGCGAACATCCAACTTGTGAAGAAATACAGGCAGTCATTCTGTTTTCAGTGGGAATGAGAACTCCTTCTACAATATTTCCGTCATATAATCTGAAAGCATTTTTAATTGTCCTGTCTTTGCTTGTTTGAGATTCAGCAATCGTAACAGCGTGAATGGAAAAACTTTCATCCAGCATTTTGCGCGTTGTCTTCGGAAGGTTTGTCATCTCCTCAAACGAGCGGGCAGATTTTTTCCAGAGCCATTCATACACTTGCTTCGCGCGGAAAGATTTATCACCCTTCTTTTCAAAAAAAGATTTAATCTCCTCCAGCGGAAGAGCGCGTATGTTTTTTTTATTCATCTACTAATGTACTAATCCTTTACTAATTTACGAATAATGCAAAACTCTCTAATTAGTACATTCGTACCTATTAGTAAATTAGTAGATGTGAGAAAGATCTCTGCCGATTATATTTTTCCTGTTTCATCTGCCCCGATTAAAAACGGAGTTGTTACGGTTAATGAAGAAGGAATTATTTTGGAAGTCTCGAGCAATAAGTCAGAAGATGCTGAAGTTCATTCAGGAATTATCGTTCCGGGTTTTGTAAACACGCACTGCCATCTCGAACTTTCCCATCTCAAAGGACAAATTTCTGAACGCAAAGGTCTCACGGGATTTATTTCAGAACTCGTGCCGAAACGCAATACATTTTCTCCGGAACAAATAAAATCTGCGATTATATCTGCAGAAGAAGAAATGATTCGAAACGGCATTGTGGCAGTAGGGGATATTTCCAACACGGAATATTCCTTTGAGCAAAAGAAAAAAGGAAATATCTTCTATCATACATTTATAGAAATTTTTGATTTAGTTTCTGAAAAGGCGGAAGAAAAAATTTCAGAAGCGAAAACTTTAATTTCAAAATTAAAATCTCCAAATGCTTCAATTACTCCTCATGCGCCTTACAGTGTTTCCAGTAAACTAATGGAGCGGATTGACAATCTGAAACAACCTTTCCTCTCCATTCACAATCAGGAATCTTTATTAGAGAATGAATTATTTTTTTCCGGTACCGGTCCGCTTGCTGAACTTATGCAGAAAGCCGGGGTGGATGTAGATTCAAAACGCAGAGCGAAAAACTCTTTACTTTTTATTCTCGGAGGATTAATTGAAACAAAAAAAGTTTTGCTCGTTCACAACACTTACACTTCCAAAGAAGATATTAAAATCATAAAACATTATTCTGAAGGAGGAGGATGCGAAGTAGTACTTTGCTTATGTCCAAACGCGAATTTATATATAGAAAATAAACTTCCTGGCATTTCCATGTTTCTTGAACAAGGAATGAAAATGACAATCGGAACTGACAGTTTAGCATCTAACGATTCGCTTTCTGTTCTGGATGAACTGAAAACTATTTCAAATCAATATACGAAAATTCCTTTTGAAATTTTAATTACGTGGGCAACAAAAAACGGAGCGGAGTTTCTCGGAATGGAAAATGAATTCGGAACAATTGAAAAAGGAAAAAGGCCCGGTTTAAATTTGATCAAAGGAATGAATGAGAAATTTGAGCTTTCTGAAAAAATTTCCGTTCAGAAATTAATTTAAGCCACCTGCGAATTTCCTCCCAAAAGATTTAATTCTTCTGCCGGCTTCAATTTATTTCCTGACGTAACTACTGGACGATACTTCATCAGCGCTTCCGCTAAAAGGAAATCGCGCGGAGTGGTAATTTTAATATTGTCGGGATTGCCGTCAACGAGGTGAATTTTTTCTCCGCTGGCTTCCACCACCGAAGCGTCATCGGTAAAATGAATTTTATATTCAGCCACTGAATATGCTTTTTTCAGAATGCTTGCGAGAAAACATTGCGGAGTTTGGATTACGCAGTAGCGCGTGCGATCCACCGCAATACTTTTTGATGAATCAATCTGGCGGATAGAATCTGTGAGCGGAATCGCAGGCACGGCATTGCCATACATTTCTGCCGCTTTGAAAGAAGTTACAATTGTTTTTGCACTTACGAGCGGGCGCACCGCATCGTGCACCGCCACAATTCCTTCTTCGCTAACCAATGCCAATCCATTTTTCACCGACTCAAATCGGTTTTCACCGCCTTCCACTACTTTTACTTCTGTGTAAAAATTATTTTCCTTGCAGAGTTCCTGCCAGAAATTAATTTGTTCCTTGTTCAGCACCAAAATAATTTCAATACTCAATCCCGCTTCCGCAAATTTTGTGATGGTGTGCATGATGACGGGCTTGCCGTCAAGTTTCATGAATTGTTTTGGAACCGGAGTGTTTGCGCGGGTGCCGTTTCCGCCAGCAACAATGATGGCGTACTTCTTGAGAGGGATGTCTGTCATACTTTTTTCTTGTCTTTACCTAAAAATGTTTTTTGTTTTTGTTTCAGAAAAATTTCTGAATACAAAATAAAATAAAAATTTGTTTCAAGCCAACATTTTCACAAAGAATTTTTCAGAAAAGTTTTTGACAAACGTTATAAAATTATTTCTCCAAATAAATTTTTTCAACCAAATTTTTATTTGCTTCAAGAATTACTTTTCTTTTCAGGGAAAGTTTCGGAGTCATTTCGCCTCCGTCAATACTCCAGTCTTTTGAAAGGAGTTCAAACTTTTTGATGGATTCATATTGAGCAAGGGATTTGTTCATCCGCTCTATGTGGTCGTGAATAATTTTTTTCAGTTCAATATTTTTAATTGCTTCTTCGTTTCCCGGATAAGGTTTCCCTTCTTTTTCATATTTCATTTTCAGTTTTATAAATGAAGGAACAATTAATGCGGAAGCAAACTTCTGATTTTCTCCAATCACCATCACTTGTTCCACCAGCGGACATTCCTTGATTTTGTTTTCAATCATCTGCGGAGCGATGTATTTTCCTCCTGATGTTTTGAACATTTCTTTTTTCCTGTCCGTAATCTTTAAATATTTTCCTTCCTCCAAAATTCCGATATCACCTGTGTGAAACCAGTCGTCTTTGTCAATCGCTTCAGCAGTGGCGTCAGGACGCTTGTAATAGCCGAGCATAATGTTCGGGCCTTTGCAAAGAATTTCCCCATCCTCGGCAATTTTCACAGTTACGCCTTCAATCACTTTTCCCACCGTTCCGAATTTCATTCCATCAGGTTCAAGTGTGTTCACAGCAATAACAGGAGAAGTTTCTGTCAAGCCGTATCCTTCAAGAACAGGAATCTGCGCAGCCCAGAAAATTTTTGCGAGGCGAGGATTCAGCGCAGCGCCTCCTGAAACTGCCGCGCGCACATTTCCGCCAAGAGCTTCGCGCCATTTGGAAAAAATAAATTTGTTGGCAAGTTTCAATTGGAAATTATACCACCAACTTCCTTTTCCTACTCCTTCAAATTTTTCTCCGAGCGCGAGCGCCCAGAAAAATAATTTTCGTTTTATGCCGGTGAGTTCATTTCCTTTCGAAACAATTCTGTCATAAACTTTTTCCAGCAAACGTGGCACACAGGAAAAAACATTTGGTTTTATTTCGCGCAAATTATCTCCTATGGTTTCCAAACTCTCAGCATAATAAATCGAAACCCCGAGATACATATATAAAGAAACCAACATTCGCTCGTAAATATGATTGAGCGGAAGAAAGCTCAAACATTTATCGTTGTGGTCGCATGGCGGAAGATGGCGCACGGCATACACATTCGAAAAAATATTATTGTGGGAGAGCATCACCCCTTTCGGAGTACCTGTCGTTCCCGAAGTATAAAGTATGGTTGCCAAATCATTTTCCTTTATAGAATCCTTGATAGATTTTAGTTTCGCTTCATCTTTATTTTTTTTTCCGAGTTCAACTAAATCGGTGAAATGTTTTGCAGCAGGAAAACTATTGAAGGTGTAAATATCTTTCATGCCCGGCACATTTGCCGAAACTGTTTTTACCTTATTATATATATCCTCGGCAGAAACAAAAATATATTTCACCTGCGCATCTTTTAGAATAAATTCCAAATCATGCTCGCTCACCGTAGGATAAATGGGAATGAGAATGCAGCCGCTCATCTGAATTCCCATATCTGCAAAATTCCATTCGGGACGATTGTTGGCGAGAATTGCAATCTTATCTTCGCGCTGAACTCCGAGCGCGAGCAAACCGCAGGCAAGATTTTCGGAATAGTCAATAAAATCTTTTGTGGAATAAGAAATCCATTTTCCGTTTTCTTTTTTTGAAAGCGCGTCTGCTTTCGGGTATTTTTCGTGAAACTGGTATAAAATATCAAACAATCTCATGTGAACAAAATTAGAGATTTATTAGTAGCCAACTATAAAATATTCGATAACTTCGATGTATAAAATATAAACTCATCACAAATGATTATTCAACATCTCAACTGGCTCGCGGTTGCCGCTGGAGCAATTGCGTATTTCGTTCTCGGAGCAATTTGGTTCGGTCCCATTTTCGGAAAAATGTGGATGGCAGGGCATAAAATAAATCCGCCATCTCCTGAAGAAAAAGAAAAAATGAAAAAAGAAATGTGGAAGTTTATGCTCCCCACTCTTGTTCTTTGTTTTGTCGGCACAGTTGCGCTGGCATATTTCATTCACGTTTTCAGTTTTTACAATGTGAACTGGCGCTGGTACAGCGGAGTGAAAGTTGCGCTTGTTGGCGGAGTTGGTTTCACGAGCGTTGCAATTATAATGAACTATATATATCTGCAGAAGCCATTGAAGATTATGATTATTGATTCTGCATTTCACGTAGCAGGATTAACCATTGCGAGCATTATTTTATCGGTTTGGATGTAAGTAAAAAGTTTCTGTATCTTCGCAATCTATTCGTTTCATTCAAATAAACATGAGAAAATTTTTTCACTTAACCGGAGTATTTTTAGCCGGAATTATTATTTCTTCCTGCGGAACTGCTAAAGAAGATGAAACCCAGCCCGCACAGGATACAGTTGCAGTTGCTGCAACAAAAGATACAGGCAATTTGGCAAAAGATTTTTTCTATTCCCTGCCATCGCCTCTTATAATGGCAAAAATTTTTAAAAAGACCGGATTAAAATATGTAGATGGAGTTGCAAATTCTCCAGATAACATTTCAAAATATTCTTCCGTTAACAGCAAAACGCTGAACCTTGGCATTTACAGCGCTGACCTTGCTTACACGGTGCTTAACAAACAAACACAGCAGGCAAGTAAATACATGGAGTCAGTAAAAAAACTTTCGGATGATTTGGGAATGTCCAGTTTATTTGATTCAGATGATTATCTCAAGCGATTTAAAAATAATCTTAACAACGAAGATTCACTCATCAAAGTGGTGTGCGATTTGAAAAGCGAGATGGATGTTTTCATGAAAGACAATGAAAAAGAAAAACAAACGCTGATGATTTTCATAGGAGCATGGATTGAAAACATGTACATAGCCACGCAACTCACGAAAGAAGCGAACAAAGAAAAAGTTGCCACCCGCATTGCAGAGCAAAAATATATTCTGAACAGTTTGATGAACGTAAGCGCAAATTTTCAAAGCGATCCGGAATTCAAAGACCTGTATAATAAACTTAATGAACTGAAAACTTTGTTTGATAATTTAACTGTTCAAGGAGACAATGAAAAAATAATCATGGATGAATTACAATTGAAAGCCATCACGGAAAAAACCCGCGATCTCAGAAAAGAAATTGTTGGATAAAAAAATTATTTACACATGAAAAAATTTTTATTTGCTTTCTTTTTTTCTTTCTTAGCCGTATTTTCTTTTGCTCAGCAATGCAAGGTGAAACCCATTGTGAAAAATTGCATGGATGCAATGCCGCCCTATCAATATGACAGTTATGCAGTGAAGGAAATTGTTTACGGCCCAAAACCCAAAAAAGAATTTATAGAATTTGAAGTTTACTCCGGTGAAGAATACAAACTTGTTTTTGGAAAAACTGTTTTGCCGCAGGAAGTTGGAATTAATATTTATGACAAACGCCCAAGCAGTGCGGATAAAAAAATTCTTTTCTTTGACGAAAGCGGAAAGAAAGATAATTTTGTTTGCAACTTTACTCCTACAAAAACCGGTTCTTATTATATAGAATACGAAATTCCTGCTGCGTCCGCGCCAAACCAGAAAGGATGTTTTGTGGTGCTGATTGGAATCAAGGAATAAGTTCCCCCTGCCCTCAAGGGAATTTCATTACATTCTTTCAGGAACCGCAATGCCTAAAAGTTCAAGCGAAGATTTAATTACTGCTGAAGTTTTTTCAGAAAGCAGTAATCTGAAATTTTTCTCTTCTTCTTTTTCCGCTTTTAGAATCGGAATTTCCTGATAGAATTGGTTGAACTCCTTTGCTAAATCAAAAACATAATTTGCAACATGTCCGGGATTATATTGCTCTGCTGATTCAGAAATAATTTTTGGATAATCATGAATGAGTTTGATTACATTTTTTTCTTTTGGAAGAATATTTTGGATTTCTTGTGATTTGTGATTTGTGATTTGTGATTTTCTTAACACCGAACGAATTCTCGCGTACGTATATTGAATGAATGGGCCCGTGTTTCCGTTAAAGTCAATAGATTCTTCAGGATTGAAAAGCATTCTTTTCTTCGGGTCAACTTTAAGAATGAAATATTTCAGCGCTGACATTCCAATCATCTTATAAAGTTTTTCTGCTTCTTCGGAAGAAAGTTCATCTGCTTTTCCTAACTCCTGAGTTTTTGCTTTGGCGGTTTGAATCATTTCCGCAATTAAATCATCTGCATCCACTACTGTTCCTTCACGCGATTTCATTTTGCCGGATGGAAGATCAACCATTCCGTAAGAAAGATGAAAAAGGTTCTCTGCCCATTCGTAACCAAGTTTTTTCAGAACGAGAAATAAAACTTTGAAGTGATACTCTTGTTCATTTCCTACCACATAAATTTTTCTGTCGAAGTGAAATTCTTTTTGCCGCTCAATCGCAGTTCCCAAATCCTGCGTGATGTAAACAGATGTTCCATCCGAGCGCAGAAGAAGTTTTTCATCCAAACCGTCTTTCGTTAAATCAATCCAAACGGAACCGTCATCTTTTTTATAAAAAATATTTTTCTGCAATCCTTCTTCTACAGTTTTTTTTCCGAGTAAATATGTTTCAGATTCATAATAAGTTTTTTCAAATTCCACCCCTAAATCTTTATAGGTTTTTTCAAAGCCGTCATGTACCCAGCCGTTCATTTTTTTCCAGAGAGCGATTGTTTCCGAATCTCCCGCCTCCCATTTCCTTAATAGTTCCTGAACTTCCTTCATCAATGGTGCATTTTGTATTTCTTCTTGGGACTTGGCGCTTGGGACTTGGGACTTGAGATTTTGGTCAAAGAGAACATAATATTTCCCCACCAGATGATCTCCCTTCATTCCGCTCGATTGCGGAGTTTCTCCGTTCCCCCATTTTTTCCAAGCGAGCATTGATTTGCAAATATGAATTCCTCTGTCGTTCACAAGATTTACTCGAACAACTTTTTTTCCGCTTGCTTTTAGAATATTTGAAATGGAACTTCCGAGCAAATTATTTCTGATGTGACCGAGGTGAAGAGGTTTGTTTGTGTTCGGAGAAGAAAATTCAACCATAACGGTTTCCGAAATGGTTGATGGTTGATGGTTGATGGTTGATGTTAAATATTTTATCCAGTATTCATCTGCAACGACAAGATTCAAAAATCCTTTTACAACATTAAATGATTTTACTTCAGGAATATTCTGCTTGAGATATTCTCCGATTTTGTTTGCGGTTTCTTCGGGAGATTTTTTTGAAACCTTCGTCAGCGGAAAAACTAACAGCGTAATATCTCCCTCAAATTCCTGCTTGGTTTTCTGAAAAGTGATTTGATTGGGAGAAACGGATTGGTCGAAAAGAAATTTTATTCCTTCAACTACTTTCCCTTTCAGTAATTCTTCAATTCGTAATTCGCCCATTCGTAATTCGTAAGAGTTAGAAATCGTTTATCAATTGATTGGTCGCCTTCAGCAAAATCTCAAATGCATTTTCTGCCATCAGGTTTTCTTTGTCGAGTGTAGGATTTATTTCCACCACTTCGAGGCAGCAAACTTTTTTGCTTCGCAGCAAATAATAAATAAGATTGCCTGCTTCTTTTTCGGTGAGTCCTCCCGGAACAGGAGTGCCGGTGCCTTTGGAAATTTCCGGATCCATTGCGTCTACATCAAAAGAAATATAAATCAAATCGCAGGTATCAAGCGAAGCAAGCATGAGCGCAGCAACTCTTTCCACTCCGCGATTTCTAATTTCTGCAACAGAAGTATTTTTCACGCTGTGTTTCTTCAAAAGATATTCTTCCTGCCTTTCAAAGTCGCGGACAGAAACCATCACGATGTCTTCATAATGAGCCTTCGGAGAAATATTTCCAATGTGTTTTAATTTTTCCCACCACTGAATTGTTTCTTCATCGGGTTTGTTCACCTGCATTTCCTTGTTGTCTTCTCCGAGAATTGTTGCAATCGGCATTCCGTGCATATTGCCCGATGGAGTTGTGTAAGGCGAATGAATATCCGCGTGCGCGTCAATCCAGATGATGCCGAGTTTTTTTTCTGGGAACGCCATTTTAATTCCTGTTGTAACTCCGATGGCAGAAGTGTGGTCGCCCGCGAGTACGATGGGAAATGTTCCTTCCTCTTTGCAAAATTCTGAAACTTGTTTTGCAAGGCGCTCGGTGAATGAATAAACTCCTTTTATTCTTTTCGCAAAATCATTTTCAACGGGCTCGAGCAGCAAGCGGTTCTCATTGGGAACTTCCACCGATTCGTGGCGCTTGAAAAAAGAACTTCCGAAATCAAGCGCAGCGGTTTTGATTGCATCAACGCCCAATCCTGCCCCGCGTGTGCCCGCACCGATTTCGGATTTTACTTCTATGAGTTTTATTTTTTTCACTTGGCAAATATAATTAAGAACTCACCCCCTTGCCCCCTCTCTTTTAAAAAGAGAGGGGGAATAATTTCTGATTTCATTATTCCCCGACCTAAAGGTCGGGGCTATTAACATTTCACTCTTACAGAGTGAAGAAAAAATCAGAGACAAAATTTTATGGCTCTGTTTTCCCGTAGGGAAAAATATTAATATCCCCGCGCTTCAGCGCGGGGATGAGAAATGCCACACACAATCTCCCCTCTCCTTTTTTAGGAGAGGGGTTGGGGGTGAGGTCTTGCGTGAGCGATTGAGCCTCCCGATAGCTATCGGGATGTTTGAACTCTTTTTTGCGCTTCGCAAAAAAAGTGAGTGGCGAAAGCGCAACTGCGAGCTTCGCGCGGACACGCCCAAATCCGACTCACTTACTTCATCAAAAAAAAGTTGAAGTAAACCACTTACTTTGATAAATTATTAGCAACTTCGCGAACTTAAATTTTTGGAGAACATTTTATGAAAAATAAATATCGGGATTTGATTCAGCAAACATTTCACTTTCCGCAGGAGGGTTTCAATGTGGTTGACGGTGAACTGCATTTTTGCGATGTGCCGCTGATGGACATCATCAAGCAATATGGCACGCCTCTTAAAATAACTTACCTGCCGAAAATCGGGCAGCAGATTCAGAAAGCAAAAAAACTTTTTAACGTGGCGATGGCGAAAGCGGATTACAAAGGAAGTTATACGTATTGCTACTGCACCAAGAGTTCGCATTTTTCTTTTGTGGTGGATGAAGTGCTGAAGAACGATGTGCACATTGAAACTTCTTCCGCTTATGATATTCCGATTGTGAAAGAATTATATCGCCAGGGAAAGATTGACAAAAACACCTGGGTGGTTTGCAACGGATACAAACGTAAACCGTATCCGCAGTTTATTGTTGACCTGATTAATAACGGTTTCAAAAATGTAATTCCCGTTTTGGATAATAAAAGCGAATTAGAATATTACAAGCGCTATGTGAAAGGAAAATGTAATCTCGGAATCAGAATTGCTTCGGAAGAAGAACCGACCTATGATTATTATACTTCGCGTTTGGGAATCCGCTACAAAGAGATTGTTCCTTTTTATAAGGAAAGAATAAAAGGAAATAAAAAGTTGAAATTAAAAATGCTTCACTTCTTTGTGAGTGCGGGAATCAAGGATACAATTTATTACTGGACGGAACTTGCAAAATGTCTGAACGTGTATGCCGAGCTGAAAAGAATTTGTCCTGAACTCGATTCGCTGAACGTGGGCGGTGGTTTGCCAATCCGCACTTCGCTCGGCTTTGAATACGATTACGAGTACATCATCGAAGAAATTATTTCGCAGATAAAAACTTTCTGCAAGCAGAACAAAGTGAAAGAGCCGAACATCTTCACCGAATTCGGTTCGTTCACCGTTGGCGAAAGCGGTGCCGCACTTTATTCCGTTGCCGACCAGAAACAGCAGAACGACCGCGAACTCTGGTATATGATTGATTCGTCATTCATCACCACGCTTCCTGACACTTGGGGAATTAATCAGCGATTCATTTTACTTTCCGTGAATCACTGGGACAAAGAATATCAGCGCGTGAATCTCGGAGGATTGAGTTGTGATGGCTTGGATTATTACAACACCGAAGCGCACACCGAGCAAATTTTTCTTCCGAAGATTGGTCACGGAAGCGATGGTCCTTTATATATAGGATTCTTTCACACGGGCGCTTACCAGGAATCGCTCGCTGGCTATGGCGGAATTCAGCATTGCCTCATTCCATCACCCAAACACGTTTTGATAGACCGCGATGAGAACGGAGAAATCACCACAAAACTTTTTGCGAAGGAGCAAACATTTAAATCAATGCTGAAGACGCTGGGATATTGAAAACCTACTAAATAAGTAGTATTTATGCAACTTACCAACACATTAAAAAATAATTGCCAAAAAACTTGACAATTTAAAATTAATTGTTAAACATTTGCACCGCAATGAGCAGAACTCTCGCACATAATCCTGATAAGGTGCATCACCCGCTTCCATGTTTTATTGGTTTAAGTTAGCGGGAGAGGTCTGCCTGTTGGAAAAGGAAAAATAAATCTGCAGGGCTCTTCCGTAAAAAGGAGAGCCCTCATTTTTTTAGGAGCAATGAAAAAAATAAACAGAACAAGATACAATGCTTTCGTCCATCTTCTCGTGAAAGATAAGGGCGGGCTTTCCGCCATTGCAAATTTTTTTTCTCACACGCATCGCTCTTACGAAAAAACCGGAAGGGCTTTTTTATTTTTATGACAACACCAAACCAATATATATCCGATGCAACACCTCTATTCTTCCTCTTGTTTTTCAAGAATGGCAGTCCTTCTTGGGATTACATTCAGAATATTTTTTGCTGAAGCGCAAACAACCCCCGTACCCGGACCCACTGCAGCATTAAGCACCTGGCAGATGTTTCGTGGCGGGCAGCAGCACCACGCGCAGCAGTTGCAGAAGGGAGCATTCACCGCTGCGCCCAAGTTGAAGTGGCAATACATTGCTCCTCCCGGAAACGGTGGAGGTGGCGAAGGCGAACCTGCCATCGGAGATGTTAACGGCAATGGAATTACCGATGTGGTTTCCGCCTTCAAGCAAACAGTGAATGCAATAGTCGGCTCAAGCGGCACACTCATCTGGAACTATACAACAGGCGCGCAAATCAACGGAAGCCCGGTGATTGCCGATGTGGACAACAACGGAACAATGGACGTGGTGGTGTGCAGCAATAAAGTGTATGCCCTCAATGGAAATAACGGAAGCGTAATCTGGACATTTACTCCCGCTCCTCTTAAAGATTTCAATGCTTCCCCGGTGGTTGCCGATGTTGTTCTCGGAGGAACCCCCGAAGTAATCGTTACCTGCGACAACGGAAAAGTATATTGCCTCAACGGAGGTACAGGTGCCATGATTTGGTCGTACACGATTATTAACACCAATGAAAATTTCTGGGCATCGCCTGCGGTGGGCGATGTTGACAAAAACGGTCAGCCCGATGTTGTCATTATTTCTCCTTCCGATGTATTTGGAAATGGAGCACAGGTTATAGCATTGACTGGAAATAACGGAACCGTTATCTGGACATATACAAACGCTGCTTTCAAGTTCGATCCAATTCCGCAGTCGCCCGTAATCTGCGATGTGAACCAGGATTGCATCGTGGATGTGCTTGCTCCGCAGGGCGGAAATTTATACAACATTGCCGGCAACACCGGTTTGCTTCAGTGGAGCAAAACAAATTTTGGCTCAGGCACTCCTGCCGTTGCCGATATTGACGGAAACTGTGATTTGGAAATTGTTTGCGGAGGACCAAAAGTATTAGACAAAAATGGAAATCAAATGTGGGCAATCGCTGGCGGAACTGCCGGATGGAATGCGCCCGCTCCGCGCGTGGGAGATTTTAATCCGAGCAGCGCGGGATTGGAAATTGTGGTGGGCACTGCCTATGACACCACCGGCACGAAAGATATTGTTCAGATGTATTCTTCCACCGGCACCCTGCTATGGGGATACAAGCAAGTCGGGCATACGTGTGAAGGAATTGCGGTGGGAGACATTGACAATGACGGCTGCGTGGAAGTGGTGGTGAATCCCGATTGCTGCAACGGAACCTCCAGCGTGATTGCGCTCGATGATGTTGCGGGCGCTGCCAACTGCGGCATCACCAACTATCCGTCCAATGCCGGGTTTTCTGCCAGCGCCACCACCATTTGCATTAACGGCTGCATCAACTTCACCAATTTAAGTTCGCTCTGTGCCACCGCGTGGACGTGGAGTTTTCCCGGTGGAAATCCTTCTTCGTATGTGGGGCAAAATCCTCCGCAGGTTTGTTACACCACCGCAGGAACCTATACCGCTTCGCTCATTGCAACTTTCGGAAACTGTTCTCCGGCAGGGCATGATACGGCAAATCTTGTCATCACTGTTCAGAATTGCAATACGGTTGCTGTGGCAACCACCGGAGCAAATCTTTGTTCGGGAAGTTGCGCGAATATTTCTGCCGGCATTTCCGGAGGAACTTCTCCTTTTACTTACGCATGGAATCCTTCGGGGCAAACCGCTTCGGCAATCACTGTGTGCCCGACTGCCACCACCACTTACACTGTTTTGATTACCGATGCAACAGGAGCAACTGCAACCGATACGGCAATCGTGACAATAAATTCTTCGCCCGCGGCAACCGTTTCTTCTCCCGCCACTATTTGCGCTGGAAGCAATTACACGCTCACTGCAGGAGGCGGAGGAAATTATTCGTGGAACACAGGCGCCACCACTTCTTCCATAACAATTACTCCCACTACTACTGCAACTTATTCGGTGATTGTTACCAACGGAAGCGGGTGCAAGGATACTGCGGCAACAACTATCACAGTTACTCCCATGATTAATCCTACTGTGAGCCCTTCGGTGATTTGCGCAGGCGACAGCGCAGTGATTATTGCTTCGGGCGGAAACACTTATTCGTGGAACACGGGCGCCACCACTTCTTCCATCACCGTTTCGCCAACGGTTACTACTTCTTATAGTGTAGTTGTTACTGCGGGAAGTTGCACTGCCACTGCCGTTGCAACGGTTACGGTTACCACCAGCATCACCGCGAATGTGAGCGGCAGCACTTCCATTTGCGTGGGAAGCACAACAACGTTGACTGCATCGGGCGGAACAACTTTTACATGGAGTACGGGTGCAACTTCCGCTTCCATCACAGTGAGTCCGACTTCCAGCGCAACCTATTCTGTAATTGTTTCCAGCGGAACGTGCATGGATTCCACGAGCGTGAATGTAACAGTGAATCCTCCGCCTGTGCCGGCTATTTCGCCCAATCAAACCATTTGCAGCGGAACATCGGCAACGCTTACGGCTTCGGGCGGAACTTCTTTCTCGTGGAACACCGGGGCGAATTTTCCTTCCATCACTGTGAACCCGAATGTCACCACAAGTTATACGGTTACTGTTACCGATGCCAACGGATGCACTGCCACGGCAAGTGCCACGGTGTTTGTCAATCCATCGCCCGCGGCAGCCATCAGCGGAAACACGCTGCTCTGCACAGGCGATGCCACCACTCTTACCGGAAGCGGGGGAGGAAATTATTCGTGGAGCAATGGCGCCACCACTTCGGCCCTTACGCTGAATCCTGCTTCCACCGGCTCCACCACCTATACCTTAATTGTTACGAATGCCAGCGGCTGCAGCAGCGCTGCCACCGCAACGGTAACGGTTTCTCCTCCGCCAAGCGCGCTCATCAGCGGCTTCAATAATATTTGCCAGGGGCAGGTTGCTACGCTGAATGCTTCGGGAGGTGCAACGTATTCATGGAACACAGGTGCAACCACTGCAACCATTCATCCTCCGGCAGGAGGAAATTATTACGTGGTGGTTACCAACGGAAGTTGTTCCGACACGGCTTACGCAACAGTAATTGTGAACCCCGTTCCCATTGCCAATGCAGGTCCCAGCGTAGTCATCAACATTGGCGACCAGACCACGCTTTCTGCCAATGGCGGAGTAAGTTTTTCGTGGGCGCCTTCCGATGGATTGAGTTGCACGCTATGCCAGAACCCGGTTGCCAATCCCACTTCCACCACCGATTACTGCGTGTATGTGAAAGATGCTGCGGGCTGCATGGATTCCGCCTGCGTGCGCGTGACGGTTGAAATAAACTGCAAACCCGTTTACGTGCCTAATGCATTTTCTCCGAATGGCGATGGCGAGAACGATGTGTTTTATGTATATGGAAATTGCATAAAGGAAATGAAACTGGTAATTTACGACCGATGGGGAGAAAAAGTATTTCAAACCACCGACCCGAAAGAAGGATGGAACGGGGAATACAAAGGAGAAGTGCAGGGCTGCGCTGTGTTTGCATATTATTTGCAATACACGCTTTTCAACAGCGAAACGGGAAGCAAAAAAGGAAATATAAGTTTAATGAAATAACATTTAAGAAAAATGAAACAAATTTCCTCAACCTCACCCCGTCCTACCGACACCTCTCTCCTTGTGCAAGGAGAGGGGAAGAGAGTGAGGTTTTTTCCAATGCAAACCAAAATCTTCTTCTCACTGATTGTTTTTCTCATTACTGCGCAACTTCTTTTTGCGCAAAGCCAGTTTGAAGTCGAGTACGGCTCAGGCGTTCCCATTCCCGACCCTGAATCAAATGTGATGGATACGCTCAACAGCGGGGGCTTCATCATTGGCGGAACGTGGTACGCAAGCAGTGTTCCCGATATTGCCCTCATTAAAACCGACAACATGGGCAACGAGCAATGGAGAAAATCATTCGACATAGGAGGCAATTCCGATTCAGTGTTTGCAGTGAAAACGCTGAGCGATGGAAGTTACCTCTTAGTGGGCAACACCTGGGTGGGAACTTCGGGCGATGATATTTTTGTTACCAGCATTGACCCCAGCGGAACTTCGGTGAACTGGGCGAAAAGCATTGCCAACACCGGCACCAGCAATGACATGGCGCAGAACGCAACTTCCACTTCTGACGGGGGATTTATTTTAACCGGCACTTCCGACAGTTCCGGTCCCGATTTATGGGTGGTGAAACTCACTGCCGGCTTAACGCTTGACTGGTGCCGCAAAGTCAGAACCGCTTTTACCGATGCGGGGCATTGCGTGAAGCAGACCAGCGATGGCGGATATATTGTGGCAGGCACTTATGGCGTGTCGGCTTCCAATCAGGATGCCTTCCTCATGAAACTTACCAGCAGCGGAACTATAACATGGGCGAAACGCTACGCGGTGGATTTAGGTTCTTCCAACAAGAACGAAGAGTTTTTCAGCGTAATAGAAATGAGCGATGGAAAATTTGTGGCGTGCGGCTATGCCGATGATTTTTTTTCCATGCAGGATTTTTTTGTGGTGAAAGTCAAAAGCGATGGCTCGCTGGTGTGGGCGAAAACATACGATGATGGCGGCACCGAAGACCCCGGGCTGGGCATTGCCCGCAGCCATACGGCAGGCGATAAAGACAGTTTGCTCATTTACGGCATACGCGCATCCACTACGTATGAACTAATCAAAACCGACAGCGCGGGAGTAAAAAAGTTCAACAAAGAATTCGGCATGGCGGGATTTGTTCCCTACATGTGCAAAGAGCCCTTCTGGATGCCTGACCGGAGCGCTGTGTTCACGCATAACGCCAGCGCGAGCGCACGGTTCGGGCTCACCAAAACAAAATTGGATTTGACCAACTGCAGTTGGGGCGCTGCGCGAAGCATTACCGTTACCGCGCGCACTCCCACCGTTACAGCAGTTGCCGGAACTTTTTTAGGAACGAACGCCACGGTGGCAAACATCACGGTTTCTTCTTCCACGCCTTTCACGAGCACCCAAAACACCGGCTGCCAGCAACTCATGCCCGTTGAACTTTTATTCTTCACAGGAAAAAACGAATGCGATAAAACTATTCTGCAATGGGAAACCGCTTCGGAAAAAAATAATGATTATTTTGAAATACAACGGAAGGATGGAAGTATGGAAGAATGGAAGGATGTTGGCGAAGTAAAAGGCGCGGGAAATTCCACAACCACTCTTAACTATGAGTTTATTGACTCTGAACTGCCAACTGCCGCTGCCACTTTATATTACCGCCTGAAACAAACCGACTTTGACGGCAATTATAAATACTGCAACCCCATTGCCGTTAAAACAAACTGCGGAAACGAAATCAGCATCTATCCCAATCCATTTGCCGAAACGGCAACACTGCGAATTACGAATCCTGGCGAATTACGAATTACGGATATTAAAATGTATGATGTATTTGGCAAAGAAGTCAGTTTATCCATTATTCGTAATTCGGATTCATTCGTACTTCGTAGGAACGGCTTGCCGGGCGGAGTTTACGTGGTGAAGATTTCTGTCGGAAGCAGAATGATAACAAAGAAAATTGTGATGGAGTAAATTTAGGTGCGGCAGATAGCAGGCAGGACTATTTTCAGCGTATTTTTCTCATTTCAGGTCGTAGTTGCTGCTTTGCAGATAAGAAAAATTATTTTGCTTATCTGCATAGCAACTTTGCAGAGAGTAGTTGCTGCTTTGCAGACACACATAGCCACTTTGCAGCACTGCATCGCTGCTTTGCAGAACTGCAAAACCACTTTGATGAACTGCAACACTGCTTTGCAGATAAGAAAAGTTATTTTTCTTATAGTAGTTGCTGCTTTGCTTATAGTAGAAATGACTTTTCCGATAGTAAAGAGCACTTCTCCTTTAGTAAAGAGCATCTTTACTACTTGCAAAGTGGTTTTTTTCTACGAAATCACAACATAGATGAAGTCAGTCCACTGGTAGTGGTCATCGGTGGTGTGGTTGAACAAAGGATGCCCCGCTTTGCTTAGGGCTATTTTTGAGGTGGTTTTACTGGTTTTTGTTTCCGTAACGGTGGTTTTTTTGGTGTGTTTCACACTCGTTATGCCGGCATGCTGAATGCCGATGATGGCTGCGCTTGGCAGGTTGGAAATCACCGCATGGGCTTCGAGGGTAAAGAGGATGGGACGGAGCACGGCAGGGGCAATGCCTTTTGCGGTGGTCATGCCGTATCTCCACAAATGCCCTTCGTTTCCTTTTTTCGTTTTTGTTTTCTTCACTTCGGCTGTTCCCGGTTCGGGCGAATCGCCTGTGAAATCGGGGTGCAGCAGCACGGGTTTCTTTTTGAGTTTGAGTCCCACACGCAGCACCACCGTTTCGCCTGCGGTAACATCGCCTGCCGCCACCGCCACATCGTTTGCAACTGCCATCACATATTGCGCAATTTTTTTGTACGAACGGATTACAATGTTGCGCGCCCCTATTTCCTGGTCAGCCGTGGCAGTGGGCGGAATGGTCTGCCGT